>NZ_CDRQNY010000022.1:0-43810 GCF_977037065.1 Butyricicoccus sp.
GAAAATCTACGCTGGCAAACCTTGTCTGCCGGTTCTTTGATGTGCAGAGCGGCAGCGTCCGAGTAGGCGGAGCGGATGTGCGGGATATCCCCAAGGAAGAGCTGATGGATACCATCTCCTTTGTGTTCCAGAACAGCCGCCTGCTCAAGGGCAGCATTCTGGATAATGTCCGTCTGGGCAGACCGCAGGCCACCGAAGCAGAGGTGCTGGCAGCGTTGAAAGCGGCGCAGTGCATGGATATTATAGAAAAGTTCCCGGCGGGCATCCATACTGTTATCGGCACCAAGGGCGTGTATCTGTCCGGCGGCGAGCAGCAGCGCATTGCCATTGCACGCGCCATGCTGAAAAATGCGCCCATCCTGATTCTGGACGAGGCCACCGCTTTTGCCGACCCGGACAATGAAGCTAAGGTGCAGGCAGCCTTTGCCCGGCTTGCCAAGGGCAAAACCGTGCTGATGATCGCACACCGCCTGTCCACCGTAGCCAACGCCGACTGCATCTATGTGGTACAGGATGGACGTATTACTGAGACTGGCACAAAGGACGAACTGTGCACGCAGAACGGTCTGTTTGCCCGGATGTGGCAGGAGTATCAGGCATCGGTGCAGTGGAAGGTCGCAAAGGAGGGGTAAAGATGATCGAAAAAATTCAACACGCCACGGCCAGTTCCCCGGAGGGCGCAAAGGGGCTTGTAAAGGGCGTTTTGGCGTGTGCGTTCCAGAATATGGCGTTCATGCTGCCCACCGGGCTGCTGTATCTCCTGGTAAAAGATCTGCTGGCAGGCTCCACGAGTGGGAGAACCGCCTTTTATCTGCTGGGGTGTGCGGCCTGCTTTGCGCTGATCTTGCTGACCACATGGTTCCAGTATAACGGCACCTATTTTACGACTTATAAAGAGAGCGGCACCCGCCGCCTGACCCTTGCGGAACGGCTGCGCAAGCTACCCTTGTCCTTTTTCGGCAAGCGCGACCTTGCCGACCTGACCAGCACCATCATGGCAGACTGCGAGGTGTTAGAAAAGGACTGTTCCCACTTCATCCCCGGTCTATTCGGCTCCCTCATCTCTACGGTGCTCATTGCCCTGAGCCTGTTCGCCTTTAACGGATGTATGGCGCTGGCGGCATTGTGGGTCATCCCGGTATCCGCCGCCATCGTGGTGGGCAGCTACCGGGTGCAGGACAAGGTGCAGGCCAAGACCATGGCGGCGAAAATGGCCTGTGCGGACGGCATTCAGGAGTACATCGAAACCCTCCGCGACCTGAAAGCCAGCAATGCGGAGCAGCGTTATCTGTCCGGTCTTTCCGGCAAAATTCGGGCTGTGGAAAAGCAGTCCATCGCAGCAGAGCTGGAAACAGCGCTGTTTGTGTCCTCTGCGAGCATGGTGCTCAAGCTAGGCATTGCATCGGTGGCACTCACCGGCTCGGTGCTGCTGGTGCAGGGCAGTATCGATGTGCTGACCCTGTTTCTGTTCCTGATGGCGGCTTCCCGGATGTATGACCCTATGCAGGGCGCGTTGCAGAATCTGGCGGCGGTCATTGCCATGCGCACCAATGTAGGGCGGATGAACGAGATCCTGGATGCTCCCCTGCAGACCGGCAGCGAGCAGCTGACCAATCAGGGCTGCGACATCGTGTTCGACCATGTGGGCTTTGCCTACAATTCCGGCGAAACGGTGCTGCGGGATGTCTCCTTTACCGCAAAGCAGGGGGAGGTCACGGCACTGGTGGGTCCCTCCGGCGGCGGCAAGACTACCGTTTCCCGGCTGGCGGCACGGTTCTGGGACTACCAGAAGGGCAGCATCACCGTGGGCGGCATGGATATCTCAAAAATCGACCCGGAAAAGCTCATGAGCCTGTATTCCATCGTGTTTCAGGATGTGACCCTGTTTGACAATACGATACTGGAAAATATCCGTCTGGGGCGCAAAGGTGCCACCGACGAGGAGGTCCTTGCGGCGGCAAAGCTGGCAAACTGCGAGGAATTTGCCGAAAAACTGCCGGACAAGTGGAACACGAACATCGGCGAGAATGGCTGCGCCCTTTCCGGCGGCGAGCGTCAGCGCATTTCCATTGCCCGCGCCTTCCTGAAGGACGCGCCCATCATTCTGCTGGACGAAGCCACCGCCAGTCTGGACGTGGAAAACGAAACTGCCATTCAGGAGGCTCTTTCCCGGCTCATAAAACACAAAACCGTCCTTATCATCGCCCACCGGATGCGCACTGTGGCCGGTGCGGACAAAATCGTGGTGCTGTCCGACGGCGTGGTGGCCGAACAGGGCGCACCCGATGCACTTTATGCCCGGAACGGCCAGTACACCCACATGGTGGATCTGCAGACCGAAAGCCAGCGCTGGGCCATCTGACCCAATTCAAAACAGCCTCCCGGCACAACAAAAAAGGACATCTACTCAAAAGAATAGATGTCCTTTTTAGCACCCGAATCCGTCAGCTAACAGTCATGTTTAAATTACTTCCTTATCACTGTTAAACCAAGGTTTCGGGTTCTTTGCGTCTCTGCGCTTACTTCATAATGATCAGTGCCATGAACACGAGGTCGGTATCGCCGGTGTTATCCAGTGCATGACCGGTGCCATCCGGACAGAAGGTCACGTCACCGGCCTTGACCGGATAGGACTTCTCGCCGTCGTTATACGAGCCTTCACCGCTCAGGATGTAATAGGTCTCGGTCTCGCCGTGATGCTCATGGAAGCCGAGCGTGCAGTTCGGCTCGATGGTAACCTTTGCATACAGGCCGCACTTGCCGTCCAGCTCCTTCTCACCGAGCAGGTGCTCGATGATAACGTGGCCCTTGCCGCCAGCCATCTGCTCTACCTTATCTACCTGATGTTCGCTTGCAGTCGTAATCATAATTCTTTCCGCCTTTCTTGTCGTGGGCAATATCGCATGATTGAAGCTGCGGTGCTGCCCCTGCCGCTCACGCGGGTTCTTATCCAATTCCTATTATAGCGGTTGAGATTCAAATTACAAGACAAGATTTCCAATCCGACAAAGAATTTACAATGCGGTCACGCCGTACACCGGAAAGCCAATACGCACCTTAAACTGATCGCCGTCCACCGAGACATCGAACGTGCCGCCGCAGGCTTCGGTATAGCTTTTTGCGATGGCGAGACCCAGACCGCTGCCCTCGGTCGAGCGCGCCGCGTCACCGCGAACAAACCGTTCGGTAATTTCGTCGGCTGCAAAGTCCATCTCGTAGTTGGCGGTGTTTTTGAGTTCAATAATTGCCTGACCGTTCTCCTCTGCAACAGAGAGGAACACGCGCGTGCCCTTGAGCGCATATTTCACGCAGTTGCCGATGAGATTCTCCAGCACGCGGGACAGCTTGCGCCCATCTGCCCATATAGGCAGCTCCCGCTCGGGAATGGCGGCTTTGACGGTCAATCCGCTCTCCTGCACGGCCTTGTCCTGCTCCGCGAGCGCCTGCCGGGCGAGCGTGCACGCATCCAGCCGTTCGCTGATGATCTGCTCTGCGCCGGACTGCACCTTGGAGATATCGAACAGGTCGCTCGTCAGATTCTTGAGCCGCAGACCCTTTTGATAGATAATGCGGGCGTAATCGTTGGCCTCCTCCGGCGTGAGATCCATTTTGCCGAGCAGATCGGAGTAGTTGAGGATGCTGGTCAGCGGCGTTTTCAGGTCATGGCTGACGTTGGTGATGAGCTCGCTCTTCATGCGCTCGGCGCGCACCTCGTTCTGCAGCGCCGCCTGCATGCCGTCACCAAGCGAGTTAATATCCTCAGCCATTTCAGCAAACACGCCCTCCGGCATGTCGGTCAGCTTGAAGCCGAGGTCGCCCGCTCGCAGCCGGCGCAGCGCGTCCACGATACGTTCAAAGCCGGTGATGCGTTTGATGAGAAAGTAACCTGCCGCGAGGAACCAGACCGCGCCGAGCACGAAAGCAGCAAACGAGCCGCCCACTCCGCCGAACACCGCCGCGAAGAACGCGAGAACAGCTGAATACGCCATAAAGAGCAGCACCACGTTGCGCGTTTTGTAGTCGCGGAACAGCATGCGGCGCAGTTTTCCGAAACTGTGCCGGATGCACTCGCATACCTTAATAAAGGTTCTCCAGCACCAGAGGACGAATCGAATCGACCAGCACTGCTTGACAAAGCTGCGGTTCTTGATCACGCGCACGAGTGACAGCGTAAGTTCGAGTGCGAACGCAAACGCTGCAACGAAAAACAGGATGGACGGTACGAGCAATATCGACATGTCGTTTGTGCCGTTCAGCAATTCACCCATCAGTGCCAGATTCAGTCCGACCGCCGTGCCGAGCACCGCCCAGAAGCACAGCACGTTCACTTCCACCGGCAGACGGTCGATGGTGACAAGGTGCACGTCCTCGTCCTCCGGCTTGCGACCGGTGACGAACAACAGATACACGAACAGCACCAGTGCAATGCACGTCAGCACGATTGCCCGATGAAGCACGCCGGTAATCTGCGTTTTCTGCGTTTCCCACTCAGCCTTGATGGGTGCAGCCTGTGCGTCCGTAAAGCGCACCAGCAGCAGGGTGTTAGACGGGTACGGATTGAACTTATTGAACTTCCAGCCTTCCTCTGCCGCATCCTCCTCAGTGTAGTAGCCGTAACTGTCCGTTTCCTCATCGTAAACCGCAAACGGATAGCCGTAGTACATTCCCACGTTGGACTGCACATTGCCACCCGGCCGTGTGATCATGTAAAATGCAGAATTTTTTGTCGCGGCTTCGGTCAGCGTGTCATTGCCGACCGTTTTATCGCCCATTCTGCCAAAATAGTTTCCCGCAAAATCCGTATGCTGCCTGCTGAATTCCGCTGCGTCCATGCCATCCTCAAACGCATTCGCCATTTCAGCACACATTATGCCGAGCTGCTGATGCATATAGGACGAGTCGGCAAAATCGCCCTCAAAGCGATAGACCATTTGGTCAAGGCCGTTCGCGGCAAAATCTGTTATCGTGTTCTCAACGAGAAACAGTGCACCTGCAAAGCACCCCACAATGCCTGCAAACGCGATGAATTTTGCTGCCGTACTGCGTAAGATCCCCTTGATATTCATACTCACTCGCTCCTTTCGATTTTGTAGCCGACGCCCCACACCACCTTGAGGTAGCGCGGCTCCTTTGGGTTGATCTCTATCTTTTCGCGGATATGCCGCACATGGACGGCGATGGCGTTGTCGCTGACGATATCGTCATTCCACACCTGCCGGTAAATCTCCTCCGTGGAGAACACCTTGCCCGGGTGACGGCACAGCAGCTCGAGTATTTTGTATTCGAGCGGTGTGAGCCGAACGGCTTCGCCGTCCACCGTCACGCTTTTGCTCTCGGTGTCGAGCACCAGTCCGCGGATGGCAATCTGCGTTTCCTTTATCTGCATCGCGCCCAGCTGGGTGTAGCGCCGCAGCTGGCTTTTCACGCGCGCGACCAGTTCGGACGGGTTGAACGGCTTTGTAATGTAATCATCCGCACCCGCGGTCAGTCCGAGGATTTTGTCCGCGTCCTCGCTCTTGGCCGACAGCAGGATGATCGGCAGGTTTTTACTTTCCCTTACCTTTAATAAGGTTTTGATGCCGTCCAGCTCGGGCATCATAATGTCAAGGATAATAAGGTGTACGTTCTCGGTCATGACGATATCGAGCGCCTCCAGACCGTTGTACGCCTTGCGTACCAGATAGCCGTCCGCCTGCAGGAATATCGCAATGCTTTCCACGATTTCGCGGTCGTCGTCCACCACCAGAACAGTCAGCTTTTCCATTTCCCTTCCCCCTTTCGTTACTTCTATCTTACCACAGGTTTCTGTTGTTTTCCGCAGGGAATTTCTTTAGATTTTATGAAGATGAAAAAAAGTCCCTCGGGTGAGGGACTTTTCTTTGCTGCGTGTTTATTTGCTGATTGCGTTGTAAATCATCTGCGCGGCATACTGACGCGGGAGTGCATCATCCGGCTTTGTATTTACAGAGACCAGAAGACCGTCTTTATCTGCCAGCTTCAAGGCATTTTCCTTCCACTGTGCACCGGTCAGACCATCCTTCTGTACATCGTGGCCGCTGTATACCAGCAGCATTTTTGCGGCTTCAGCCGTCGTTACAGACGAATTCGGCGCAAAAACCGTGCTCGACTTGCCGGAAACGATACCATAAGCCTGACAATACTTAACGTAGCCGTTCGACCAGGTACCGGCCGTATCCGCAAACGTATCGGTCATATCCTTTGCGTAGTAAGACGCATCATCCGAACCGGTACGCAGTACGAACATCATCTTTGCCATCTGGGCACGGGTGACGGGCGTGTCCGGCTTGAACGAACCGTCCTCAAAGCCCTTGATGACGTTCTTCTCGGTCAGGGTGTCGATTACCTTGCCGTCCACCTTGATGCTGCTCTGGTCGGTGAATGCTGCACCGGCAAAGGCTGTTGCTGCGCAGGCTGCCGCCATGCTCAGCGCGATCAGTCGCTTTCTGAGTGTCATATTAAATTCCTCCTTTTATTGCATGGACGCCGTAGTGCATCCATAAGTGGAATATAACACAGTCTGCCGTATTTGTCAACCTTTACCTGCATTTGTGCAAATTCGTGTGATTTTGTGCAAAACAAAAAGACTGATGTTTTCACATCAGTCTTTTGGAGGTACCACCCAGAATCGAACTGGGGATCAGGGAGTTGCAGTCCCACGCCTTACCGCTTGGCTATGGTACCATGTGGAGCGGCTGACGAGGCTCGAACTCGCTACCTCCACCTTGGCAAGGTGGCGCTCTACCAGATGAGCTACAGCCGCATATTTAGTTTTTCGCGCTAACGCGATTCTTTGACTCGAAGACGGGTTACTTACCGCTCCGACGCTACATCTCCGGGCGGAATCGCTTTTGCTGCGGCAAAAACCACGCTGGTTGAAATATGCCACCGGCATATTTCCAAGAGCCAGCTTTCGATTCCTTGGCTTGGAGGTATTATTTTTTCAATGAGTGCCACGGCACTCATTGAAAAAATGGTGCCTCCGGGCGGAATCGAACCACCGACACGGGGATTTTCAGTCCCCTGCTCTACCGACTGAGCTACAGAGGCATATTTCTTCAATCGTTTCCGATTGAAGAATGGCGACCCGGATGGGACTTGAACCCACGGCCTCTAGCGTGACAGGCTAGCGCTCTAACCAACTGAGCTACCGGGCCAGGCCGTCGTCGCTGTTTCGTTTTCGTTCGTATCTCTCAGCGACGATGTTTATTATACAGAACCTGTGCCCAAATGTCAACACTTTTTTCAAAGTTTTTTATTTTCTTTTTATTTCGTTACGTGTGTTAAAAGTTCCTGCAACTCTGCGCGGCTGAAACGATAGATTTTATCGCAAAACTGGCAGGTTACCTCACTATTTTCCTGTTCTTCCGCCATCTTGCAAAGTTCGGTTTTTCCCATGCTGATCAGGGCGCGCTCTACTTTTTCACGGCTGCACGCACAGCGGTAGCCGATTTCACTGGTCTGCAGAAAATCTACCTCAAAGCCATCGAGCACCGCGCGGATGATGTCCTCGAGGCTCATGCCCTTATCGAGCATAGCAGTCATGCTCTCCAGCTTTGCCAGATTGGCCTCCAGCTTGTCAATGTCGGAATCCTTCACGCCCGGCATAAGCTGCACGAGCCAGCCGCCGGCGCACTTGACCGAGCAGTCGGTATCCACGAGCACGCCGAGCGCGCACGCAGACGGGATCTGCTCGCTCTCCGCGAAATAGCGGGTCAGGTCCTCGGCAATCTCGCCGTTGACGAGCGCAACCGTGCCCGTGATCGGGTCCTTCAGGCCAATGTCCTTAATCACCATCAGATAGCCGCGGCCGACACCGCCGCCTACATTCAGCTTGCCGTCCGCACGCAGCGGCAGATCGACAGCCGGGTCCTGCAGATAGCCGCGCACATAGCCATCCGAATCACCGACGCAGACGATCGCGCCGAGCGGGCCGTTGCCCTTGATCTGCACGGTCACGGAGCCGTCCTCTACCTTGAGCTGGCTGCCCATGATGGCAGTCGCGGTCAGCGTTCGTCCGAGGGCTGCGGTAGCCAGCGGCGTGGTATTGTGGATTTCGTGTGCGCGCTCGACCAGCTCGGTCGTGCTGGCTGCACAAATCTGGATGCCCGCGTCACGGGCGATCGCGCGAAGTAACGTATCGCTCATAAGTTAATCTCTCTTTCGTGCTGTAAAGTAAATGCGGTCCTCGCCGCCCTGTACGGGCTCAAAGGACTGGTCGCCATAGGTTTTGATCTCGGTAAAACCGGCCTGCTCCAGCATGGCGGTCAGCTGTGCAGGCTCGTAGATGCGCTCCTCGTGCGTTTCCTGCGCACGGTGCCACACATCATCCTCCTGCTCGAAAATATCGAACTGGTAGGCGCACAGGCCGTCCTCGACCGCCGCCTGCCATACACAGAATACACCGTCATCCTCGCGGACATAGCTTTCGCCGTCAATGCGGGCGAATTTCTCGGGTGTGTTGATGTCGAATACAAACAGGCCGTCCGGATTGAGGAACGTGTGTACGCGCTCAAAGGCGGTCTGCAGTGCTTCCGGCTCGGTGACGTAGTTTACGCTGTCCAGACAGCACAGGCACGCGTCTACCGCGCCGTACAGATCCAGTTCCTCCATGCGCTGATTGAGCAGCAGCGGACGCGGCTCGCAGTCCAGCGTGTTCTGCAGCGCCTGCATGAGCATTTCCGGTGATGCGTCCGCGCCGATCATATCATAGCCGCGTTGCGCCAGAATGCGCGTCAGACTGCCGGTTCCGCACGCCAGATCGAGCACCAGCGACGGCTTTACGCCCTCCCGCTCAAACAGGCGCTCGAAAAAGTCTGCCCATTCCTCGTAGCCCACGTCATCCGTGAAGCGGTCATAGTATTCCGACAGAGTCTCGTAACTATTCATGGCTCTCCTCTGCTGTTTCGTCCTCTTTGAGCCGGTCGAGCATCTTGCGGTAGCCGTCCGAGCCGTACACAAGGCACTTGTTCACGCGGCTGATCGTCGCGGTGGACGCGCCGGTCTCCTGTACGATGTCACTGTAAATGCGGCCCTCATCCAGCATGCGCGCCACCTGAAAGCGCTGCACCATGGCACGCAGCTCGGCGATTGTGCACAGATCTTCAAAAAAGTCGTAGCAATCCTCGACTGTCTGCAGCTTGAGAATACCGCGAAACAGAATGTCCATATCCTCGTCCTTCAACTTTCGATTCATGGTCTATCCCTCCCTACATTCGTTTTTTCGCTCTTATACCCTGTATTATAGCACATCGCTTTTATAGTGTAAAGCGTAAAAATATTTGGTTTTCACAGGTGGACAGGTGTCCGTGTGCGGCACTCTTTTTCGCTGCACCGGGCGGTTGGGGCACCTGAACCGCGCAGGCGGTTCACCCTGTCCGGGCGGCAGTTTTTTCAGCACCGGTTGAGCGGGATGCTCGAACTGCCGCAGGCGGGTTCGCCCCTAACGGGCGGAGAGTTTTTCGCTGAACCTCAGCGGGGGGATTCGCCGTCTGCGGACGGCGGGAACGTGCCGCGCCCCCGCGGCGGGGGCAAAAAGGAAGGACAACCTGCGGTTTTCCTTCCTCTTTGAACTCCTGCCTTTCCCTTGCTTCCTAATCTGGCGCAGATTTCCTATATGCGACCGCTGCGAAAAGGGGGTACGGCAGAGGATTTTTTCTTCCGTATCTTTCGCAACCTGTTCGCAGTGTCAGATACCGTACTGCTACACATATGGGCAACTCTACGCTGGGTGCGGCATAACAGTGCCGCACAATTCGATAGCGCGTTATGATAGACAGCACCTACGAAGATAAATTGTACCAAACACCTAAATTCGTAGGTGCTATGCGGTATAACGTGCAAAAGGGTTGCGCGGCACGGTTATGCCGCGCTCTGTGCAGAGTAGCCCGTATGTGTAGCAGAACAGTATCCGGCACTGCGAATATGTCTCGACATGGGAGCACACTGTGCTCCCCTACGGTAGAAAAACTCCTCTGCCGTTCCCCTTATTTCGCAGCGGTCACATGTCGGCAATCTGTGCCAGACCCTCTAAGGGAAAGGGGTGATTCACAAGAGGGTGGAAACCGCAGGTGTCTACCCTCTTGTGCCCCCGCCGGGTAGGCGCACTCCCCGCTGAATCTCAGCGAAAAACTCCCCGCCCGGAAAGGACGAACACGCTTACGCAGTTCGCGCACCCCGCTCAGCCGGTGCAGAAAAAGAGCCGCCCCGTCAGGACGAACACGCTTGCGCGGTTCGTGTCCCCCGCAGAATCGGTGCAAGGAAAAAACGCAGAGGAAACCCTCTGCGTTTCGCATTAAAGCAATTTGAGCTGCTTATCCGGCAGATCCTCATCGGTAAGCAATGCGCCGATGGACGGAATACTGCGGCAGCGGTAGCGCGCATTATCACTGAGCGCGTCGTCCTCGGTGCGGCACGCCCGCGTAATGGTATGCTTGCCGCGCAGCACCATGGTCTGCACGCCCTGCGTGGAACGGGTTGTCTTGACATCGAGCATGCTCGCGCGGAACGTGAGCGCACGGTTGGCAGTCGAGAACATGGTGATCTCGCTCTCCTCCTCGATTGGGTGGAAGAACGCCACAGCTGGCGCCTTATCCGAGTACGCGCCGGTCAGGCGGCGTCGGTTGGTCTTGGTCTCGAAGGATTCCATCGAAAACCGAGCTGCCTTGCCGTTTTTGAACACAACGACCATACTGCCCTTGTAGTCACCCGGCAGGACGGCATAAACCGGCGTTTCGCCCTCGTCCATCTCCAGCTTAGACGCAAGGTAATCACCGAGCACAGACGCCTTGCTATCCTCAAAATCGTACAGGTGCGCCTTGTACGCCTGCTGCATATTGGTGAAAAAGATAATTTCGTTCTTGTTGGTCGCCTCAGCCGTCCAGAACACCTCATCGCCCTCTTTGAGCTTATGGTCCTGCGACATGCGCCACGACTGCGGCGTAATCTTCTTGAAGTAGCCCTCGCGGGTGAGGAACAGCAGCACCGGATAATCCTCGATGTGATCCTCCTCGTCGAACTGCTGCACGTTGTCCGCAGTGATGATGCGCGTGCGGCGCTCGGACGGGTACTTCTTGATGATCTGCTCCAGCTCCTTGATGATGATATTGCGGATCTTCGCCTTGGATTTGACGATTTCCTCCAGCTTTTTAATCTCGTTTTCGAGTGCTTCGGTCTCCTGCGTGCGCTTCAGGATATACTCCTTGTTGATGTTGCGCAGGCGGATATCCGCAATAAATTCGGCCTGGATTTTGTCGATGCCGAAGCCTTCCATCAGGTTCGGGATAACATTTGCGTCCTCTTCGGTCTCGCGGATGATTTTAATCGCCTTGTCGATATCGAGCAGGATTTTGCGCAGACCGAGCAGCAGATGCAGCTTGTCCTTCTTCTTGTTGAGGTCGAAGAACACGCGGCGGCGAACGCATTCGGTGCGCCACGCTGTCCACTCATCGAGCAGCTCGGCTACGCCGAGCACGCGCGGCATGCCTGCGATCAGCACGTTGAAGTTGCAGGAGAAGCTGTCCTGCAGGGTGGTCATCTTCATCAGCTTGGCCATCAGTTTTTCCGGGTCGGTGCCGCGCTTGAGGTCAATGGCGATCTTCAGACCGGAAAGATCGGTCTCGTCGCGCACATCGGCAATCTCGCGCACCTTGCCGTTCTTGACCAGCTCGGCGATCTTGTCGATGATGGCCTCGATGGTGGTCGTGTACGGAATCTCCGTGATCTCGATCAGGTTGTCCTTCTTGTTGTACGCCCATTTTGCGCGTACCTTGAACGAGCCGCGTCCGGTGCGATAGATGGCACGCATTTCCGCCTCATCGTAGATGAGGTCGCCGCCGGTGGTAAAATCCGGCGCGGGCAGCGTGGAAAGGATGTCGTGCTCGGGATTTTTGATAAGCTCGATGGTCGTGCGGCAGACTTCCGCGAGGTTAAAGCCGCAGAAATTGGATGCCATGCCGACCGCAATACCGGTATTCGCGGACACGAGAATGTTCGGGTAGGTTGTCGGCAGCAGCGTCGGCTCCTTCATCTCGCCGTCATAGTTATCCACAAAATCCACCGCGTCGGTGTCGATATCGCGGAACAGCTCGGCACAGAACGCATCCAGCTTGGCCTCGGTATAACGCGGCGCGGCGTATGCCATATCGCGCGAGTATACCTTGCCGAAGTTGCCCTTGCTGTCCACAAATGGCATGAGAAGCGCCTCGTTGCCGCGTGTCAGGCGCACCATGGTCTCGTAGATGGCCGCATCGCCATGGGGGTTCAGCTTCATGGTCTGACCCACGATGTTGGCGGATTTGGTGCGGTTGCCGTTCAGCAGGCCCATCTTGTACATGGTATACAGCAGCTTGCGGTGGGACGGCTTGAAGCCGTCAATCTCCGGGATCGCGCGGGACACGATAACGCTCATCGCGTACGGCATGTAGTTCTCGCGCAGCGTGTCCGTGATGCGCTGATCGACCGAGGGATGTTCTTTATATACTTTTGGTTCGTCGGTTTTCTTTTTTGCCATTATGCTCTCCCGTTCATCTCAGGAACTTATTCTCTGAATTTCGATTCTAAGTATTCTCTCGCTTTATCTGTTAATTCCAAATATGCCTGTTGCCGATGACTGTGCAGAAGCGTTTCCAACGGCTTATTCGTTCCCTGCGAAGAAGCATACATATCTGTACCTAATGCTTCCACCACCTCATACAGCGGTACGCCATATTGAATGGTCTTGCTTACTTCCGGAAGGGCTTGTTCATTATACAACTCAATAAAATACGGCCATTGGCAATCTTCATCTAATTTGTTTTCTTCCTTAAATTCATGGCAAAACGCTTGCGCTACAATAATCGGGCAGGCTTTTCCATTCTTATCCCACGAATGCAATGCCAAAAAGATTTTATCGCCTTCTTGTATTTTCCGCGGCTTATGCTTCTCCGAGAAATAAGTTGCACATTGCCCCGCTTTATTATAATCAAATGCATATGGCTGTATTTGATTCGGTTTATACGGCTTTCTCTGTGCAGAACTTGCCGAAAACTTTAGCCAGCAGCGATTCTGCGTTTTTTTCTTCGGCTTCAACTGCAAAAAATCCTGTACAGTATCATTTTCTTCCACAGTCGCTTTATGCGACAGCTCCGCACCTAAATCTCCAGTTTTATCTACCGTTGAAGCATTCTTTTTCTTATCCTTGCAAAGCTGCTGCACTTTCTTTTTTACGGTATGAAGCCATTCTCCAGTAACTATGCCTTTGTGGTCAGCTTCTATCGCCGCGCGCATATCTGCAAAATATTCATCGCATTTTTGAAACAACTGTGATTCATCAGTCGCAATAAGAGACAATTCATGGTTGCCCTGCAAACCGCCATTCGTAAAATTGGCAGAACCCAGTATCACTATACGATTGTCTATTAAATAGAGTTTTGTATGCAGATTTTTCAGTGCCAAGACTTTTGCACCCGCTTGATGCAGTTCAATCAAAGCGTCAATATCACTTACACCGGTCGCAAAATTTTCATAATTAAACCGTGAAATCAGTACACAGTCTACCTTATTCTTTTGAATAATCTGTGCTAATCTATGTGCTGGTTGCTTTTTGATAAATGGTGTAACAATATAGATTCTTTGCTGACTTTCACCCAAAGCATTTAATACACTTTCCCGGTGATTATCCGTCAATAATTCAATAGACATTGCGCATCCCTCGCATATCTTACGAAATATCTGCCAGCTCGAGATAATCCGCGCCGTTCTCGGCGATATACTCCTTGCGTCCGGCAAGGTTGTCGCCGAGCAGCAGGTCGAACATTTCGCTTGTGGCAGCCGCTTCATCCGGCGTAATGCGGATCAGACGGCGGTTTTCGGGGTTCATGGTGGTCTCCCACATCATTTCGGGCTGGTTCTCGCCGAGACCCTTGGAGCGCTGGATGAGAATCTTTTTGCCCTCCAGCTTTTTGAGGATAGCTGCTTTTTCGCTCTCATCGAACGCAAAATAGCTCTTGTCGCGGTAGGTGATCTCATACAGCGGCGACTCCGCAATATAAACGTAGCCCTGTTCGATGAGCGTCGGCACCAGACGGTACAGCATGGTCAGAATGAGCGTGCGGATCTGGAAGCCGTCCACATCGGCATCGGTGCAGATGATAATACGGTGCCAGCGCAGGCTTTCGAGGTCGAACGCAGAAAGGTCCTTTGCAGCCTTGCCGCGCACCTCGACACCGCAGCCGAGGACCTTGAGCAGGTCGGTGATGATGTCGTTCTTGAAAATTTTATCGTAATCCGCCTTCAGGCAGTTGAGGATCTTGCCGCGCACCGGCATGATGGCCTGAAATTCACTGTCGCGGCCCTGCTTGACCGAACCGAGTGCGGAATCGCCCTCGACGATATACAGCTCACGGCGGGATGCATCCTTGGTGCGGCAGTCCACGAACTTCTGCACACGGTTAGCGAGGTCAATATTGCCGGACAGCTTCTTTTTGATATTCAGACGCGCCTTTTCCGCCTGCTCGCGGCTGCGCTTGTTGATCAGGATCTGCTCGGCGATCTTGTCCGCCTCGGCCTTGTTCTCGATAAAGTAGATCTCGAGTCCTTCCTTGAGAAACTCGGTCATGGCCTCCTGGATGAACTTGTTGGTGATGGCCTTCTTGGTCTGGTTCTCGTAGGAGGTCTGGGTGGAGAAGCAGTTGGTGACGAGCACGAGGCTGTCGAAAATATCCTGATAAGTGACCTTGCTCTCGCTCTTGTTGTACTTGTTGTTCTGCTTGAGATACGCATCGATGGCAGACACGAACGCCGAGCGAACGGCCTTGTCCGGTGCACCGCCGTGCTCCAGCCACGAGGAGTTGTGGTAGTACTCGATCTGCGACACCGCCGAGGAGAAGCAGAACGCGCACGACAGCTTCACTTTGTACTCGGCCTTGTCGGCGCGGTCGCGTCCGCGTCGTTCGCCCTCGAGGAACTGCACCGAGGTCAGCGGATTTTCGCCTGCCAGCTCGGTCACATAGTCCACAATGCCGTTCTGATAGAGGAATTCGGTGGTCTCGTACCTGCTGCCCACCTGATTTTTCAGCACAAACTTAATGTGGCTGTTGACGACCGCCTGCCGCTTGAGCGTATCCAGATAATAATCCACAGGGATGTTGATATCCGTGAATACCTCAAGATCGGGCTTCCAGCGGATGGTCGTGCCGGTTTTGCGCGCGTTCGTCGCCTTCTTGGTGTAGCCTTCCTTGGTGCCGGTCTTGTTTTCGCCCTTTTCAAAGTGCAGGCCGTACTCGAAGCCGTCACGGATGACGGTGACGTCCATGTACTCCGAGGAATACTGCGTCGCGCAGGTGCCCAGACCGTTAAGGCCGAGCGAAAACTCATAGTTTTCGCCGGTGTCGTTCTTGTACTTGCCGCCTGCGTACAGCTCGCAGAAGACCAGCTCCCAGTTGTAGCGCTGCTCGTTTTCGTTCCATTCGATCGGGATACCGCGGCCATGGTCAGCGACTTCGATCGAGCCGTCCGCATAGCGTGTGGTGATGATCTCGGTGCCGTGTCCCTCTCGTGCCTCGTCGATCGAGTTGGACAGAATCTCAAAGACCGCGTGCTCGCAGCCCTCCAGTCCGTCCGAGCCGAAGATAACGCCCGGGCGCTTGCGCACACGGTCCGCACCCTTCAGCGAGGAGATGCTTTCGTTGCCGTATGACGGCTTTGCTTTGCTCATATATACTTTAACTCCCAATTTCCGAAGTTTTACTTACTTTATTATATCTGTTCAGATATGAAATAGTCATTTATATCAATTTTACACCATATCATTGTTTATGTCAATAAAACAGAACAATTGTTCTGTTTTCGCAATCCATAGAAATGCTAAAACCAGACAAATCACTGCCTTGCCCCCCCATTTTGCCCGAACGCAAAAATGCGCGCTCTCAGTTCCTGCTGAAAGCGCGTTGTATGGGGCAACACCGCGCAATTAAAGCAGCGGCTTCTTACACAGGCTCCGGCCGCGCTGCCGCGGTACTTTGCGGAAATTGTGTGGTATTGCCTAATGGGTGTCTTGCACCTCTTGTTTTTGGACTGTCCGGGAGCCTGCGCGGTATTCCGTCCCACAGGGCCAGACAGATTTTTGAAGGATTGACTGCTCACACAGTCGGATAAAAGATTCCCTATGAAGTATCTATTTTTAAAGGGATGGCAAGTGGTTTTTAGCACTCAGCTTGCTGTTCCCTTGCTGTGATTACAGGATACAGGAATCCCATGTCTAAAGTATGTAGAAAGTTTGAAGAAACCGTAAACATACCGTTTCTAAATTGAAAATGACGCGACCACAAACCCGATACGTTCATTCTCAATTCAAAAGTGCTGTAACCTCTTCCAAGGTATCCGCAAAATAGATTTTCTTCTGCCGTTCTTTAGTGGACAGCTCCATCTCGATCATGTGGTCGAGCAGTGCCTTCATATAGTCGTAATAGCCGTTGAGATTATAGAAAATGCACGGTGCATCCAGATGGTTCAGCGCCAGCTTGCTCATCACCTCGGCAATCTCCTCGAGCGTGCCCGTACCGCCCGGAAAGGCGATGAACGCGTCTCCAAGCTCGATCATTTTGGTTTTGCGATCGGTCATATCCTCGGTGACGATCAGCTCGGTCAGACCGTCCAGCTGCAGCTCCTGCTCGATAAAAAAGCGCGGCTCTACGCCGATGACCTTACCGCCTGCGGCCAGTACGCTCTCCGCGACCGCGCCCATCAGACCGACCCGTGAGCCGCCGTAGACCAGTGTATGGCCGTGCTCGCCAATCCATGCGCCAAGCTCGCGCACGGCGGTTTTAAGGGCAGGCTCGCGGCCCTCGTTTGCACCCAGATATACGGTTATATTCATTATTTTGTCCTCCATTATACAGGTGTATGCAGGGTTATCGGCGGTAATGCCGGAAATTCTGATTTGCTAATTTGCACCAGCTAATCGGGGTACACAAACTGCGTAAGCGGGTTCGTGCGCCCTGCTGGGTCGGTGCAGAAAAAAGAAAAGAGCAGACGCTTACACATCTGCTCTCTGGAAATTCTATTTTAGCGGAACTTCTTCTTCTTTGCGCGTGCAGCCTCAGACTTCTTGCGGCGCTTTACGCTCGGGCTTTCATAATGCTCACGCTTGCGGAGCTCGGAAAGCGTACCCGCCTTGGCACACGAACGCTTGAAGCGACGCAGTGCGCTGTCAATAGACTCATTTTCCTTGATGCGGATCTCCGACACAGTTTTCCCTCCCTCCGCACGTTCCCCTCATGGGGATCGCTTAGCACAGTTTGTATACATCCGTACACAAAACCGTAAGGATATTATATCGAATTTCCGCGTCAATGTCAACTACTTTTTCCCGTAGTTTTCGATTTTTTCTTTTTGGCGCGGAAATCCGGCATTCCTTCTTACTTTACGACAAGGTTTACGATCTTGCCCGGAACAACGATCTGCTTTACGATCTGCTTGCCCTCGATGGCGTGCTGTACCTTTTCCTCTGCCAGTGCGGTGTCAATCGCAGTCTGCTTGTCCGCATCGACTGCCAGCTTAATAGTGCACTTCAGCTTGCCGTTTACCTGTACCGCCAGTTCTACCATGCTCTCGACGGTCTTGGCCTCGTCGTAGGTCGGCCACGGTGCTACAGAGAGCAGACCGGTCTCGCCCATCTGCTGCCACAGCTCCTCGGTGATATGCGGTGCAAACGGATTGAGCAGCGCCAGGAAGGTCTTGTACTCAGCCTTGTTTACGCCCTTGTCGTAGAACTCGTTGAGCATGGTCATCAGCGCTGCGATAGCGGTGTTGGCCTTGAGGTTGTCTGCATCCTCGCCGACCTTCTTGATGGTACGGTTCATAAGAACCTCGTGCTGCTCGGAGTAGGTGTCGCCGTCCTGCACCTTGTCAGCCAGCGCCCATACGCGCTCGAGGAAGCGGCGGCAGCCCTTGATGGACTTCGGGCTCCACGGTGCAGCCTTCTCAAAGTCGCCGATGAACATCTCGTACAGACGCATGGTATCTGCGCCGTAGGTGTCAACGATCTCGTCCGGGTTGACGACGTTGCCGCGGCTCTTGGACATCTTCTCGCCGTTCTCGCCGAGGATCATGCCGTGGCTGGTGCGCTTTGCATACGGCTCCTTGGTCGGCACTACGCCGATGTCATACAGGAACTTATGCCAGAAACGGCTGTACAGCAGATGCAGCGTGGTGTGCTCCATGCCGCCGTTGTACCAGTCAACCGGAGACCAGTATTTCAGTGCTTCCGGCGAAGCAAGCGCCTTGTCGTTGTGCGGGTCCATATAGCGCAGGAAGTACCAGGAGGAACCGGCCCACTGCGGCATGGTATCGGTCTCGCGCTTTGCCGGACCGCCGCAGCACGGACAGGTGGTGTTTACCCAGTCAGTCATGTGCGCCAGCGGAGACTCGCCGTTATCGGTCGGCTCGTAGCTGGTTACGTTCGGCAGCTCAAGCGGCAGCTGATCCTCCGGCAGAGCCACATAGCCGCACTTGTCGCACTTGACGATCGGAATCGGCTCGCCCCAGTAACGCTGACGAGAGAATACCCAGTCACGCAGCTTGTACTGCACCTTGGCATGACCGATGCCCTTCTCGCCCAGCCACTCGATCATAGCCGGGATCGCATCCTTGACAGTCTTGCCGTTGAGGAAATCCGAGTTGACCAGAATACCGGTCTCATCCTTTGCGGTAAAGGCTGCCTTCTGGACATCCTCGCCGCCGGAAACGACCTCGATGATCTCACAGCCGAACTTCTTAGCAAACTCCCAGTCGCGGTCATCGTGCGCCGGGACAGCCATGATGGCACCGGTGCCGTAGCCCATCAGTACATAGTCGGAAACGAAAATCGGGATCTGCTTGCCGTTTACTGGATTGATTGCGGCAACGCCGTCCAGCTTAACGCCGGTCTTGTCCTTGTTCAGCTCGGTGCGCTCGAAGTCGGACTTGCGGGCAGCCTCCTCACGGTATGCGCGAATGTCCTCGATGTTGTTCAGCTTGTCTGCCCACTGCTCGATCATCGGGTGCTCCGGAGAGATTACCATGTAGGTCGCGCCGAACAGGGTGTCCGGACGGGTGGTGTAAACGGTCAGCGTATCGCCCTCAGTGGTCTTGAAATCCACCTCGGCACCGGTGGAACGGCCGATCCAGTTGCGCTGCTGAATCTTAACGCGTTCAATATAATCCACATCATCCAGATCGTCGATCAGACGCTGTGCGTACTTGGTGATGGCGAGCATCCACTGGCTCTTGGTCTTGTGAACGACCTCGCTGCCGCAGCGCTCACAAACGCCGTTGACAACCTCCTCGTTCGCCAGAACGCACTTGCAGGAGGTGCACCAGTTTACGCTCATTTCCTTCTTGTAGGCCAGGCCCTTCTTGAACAGCTGCAGGAAAATCCACTGAGTCCACTTGTAGTAGCTCGGGTCGGTGGTATTGATCTCACGCGACCAGTCGAACGACAGACCAAGGCTCTTGAGCTGGCTCTTGAAGCGTGCGATGTTCTTCTTGGTGACCTCTGCCGGATGAACATGGTTCTTGATGGCAAAGTTCTCAGTCGGCAGACCGAATGCGTCCCAGCCCATCGGATACAGCACGTTGTAGCCCTGCATGCGCTTTTTGCGCGCAACGATATCCAGCGCGGTGTAGGAGCGCGGATGGCCTACATGCAGACCCTGACCGGACGGGTACGGGAACTCAACGAGTGCATAGAACTTCTCCTTGTCCGAGTCATTCTCGGCGCAGAAGCACTGCTTCTCGTCCCAGATGTCCTGCCATTTCTTTTCTACTTGTTTATGATCGTACTTCAACGGATTCTCCCCCTAAAGTGAGTTTTTGATTTTGAGCGCGACAACGCGGCGGACACGTTTCCGGGGCCGCCGCATGTCGATATTTTACTTGTCCTCGATACCCAGCTCTTCAAGCGTTACCGGCGTGCCGTCCTTCCACAGGTTCTCCAGATTGTAGAACTTGCGTGCCTCCGGCATGAATACATGCAGTACAGCGCAGCCGTAGTCCAGCAGCATCCACTGTGCGGATTCATAGCCCTCGGTGTGGTGCGGCATCTCGTCGTGATCGTACTTCAGGTGCCACTCTACATTGTCCGCCAGTGCCTTAACCTGCGTAGTGGAGGACGCAGAGCAGATGACGAAATACTCGGTCAGCTCGGTCAAGCGCTCAACATGCAGCACCTCAATGCCCTGAGCCTTTTTCTCGATCAGCGCTTCGCAGATCGCCTTTACAGTTTCTTTTGCAGTCAAAGTATAAACTCCTTTTGTGCGGCAGAAAAGGGTTTGCCTTTCTGCCGATTATGGTATATTGCCTTTATTATGCCTCGGGATCGTACGTTCCGCCGTCGTCCCCGCCGGAGGAAGCACCGCTGTCCTCTCCGCCGCCGGTGTAATCGCCGCCGGAGGAGTCGCCGCCGCTTTCCTCACCGGAGTCGCCGCCGGAATAGTCTCCGCCGCTGTCGCCGCCCGAGTAGTCATTGTTATCCGAATAATCACCGCCCGAGCCGCTGTTGTCGTAGGATGGCTCATCGTAGCTGTAATCCGGTTCTTCGTAATAATCTTCGCTGTAATCGTACGAGCCGGAGGTGTCACCCCATACATTATCTTCCTCGCCCGAGCTTACATAGCCGCCCGAGTAAGTAGTGGTATCCGGTCCGCCGACAATGTCCAGCTTGGAGATCGGCTCCTCGTAGGGGTTGAAATACTTGTTTACCAGCTCCAGCGTCTGGTCGTAATACGGGAAGAAGAACGAATACTGCACTGAGGTGCCCGCCGTGCTCATCTTGCCGTAGCCGGGCAGTGTAAAGAACTGAATGCTGCTGTTGTCGATCTGCATAGCCTGCATGCCCATCCACAGCAGCTCGCCGGCACTGAAGTCGGTCTTGACGTTCTTGAACACGGCCTCTGCGATCGAGCGGATCTTGGTCACATTCTTGATCTGCAGTACCTGACCTGCCAGCGACTTGAGGAACTTCTGCTGATTCTCTACACGGCCTTCATCGCCGTTGGTGTACTGTACGGTGTAATCGTTGTTGTGTCTCCAGCGCAGGAAGCCGACGGTCTGCTTGCCGTCCAGATGCTGCTGGCCTTTTTTCAGGTCGATATGCAGATTCTGCGACGGATCATCGTACTTCATATCGAACGGCACGTCATAATCCACGCCGCCGATCGCATCCACGATGGCTGCAATGCCGTCAAAGTTGACGATAACGTATTTATCCGGCCGGAATCCCATCAGACGCTCGATTTCCTTGCCCATCTGCTCGATGTTGCCGCCCTTGCCGCCGGTATCCATGCCGTAGGCCGCGTTGATCTTCTTGCTCGCGCCGGTTGCCGTGTTGTTGCACATGGTGTCGCGCGGGATGTTCATGACGTTGATAGTCTTATCCTTGGTATCCATGGTTGCGACCATCAAAGCGTCTGTTCGTGTTTCGTCCTCATCAACTGCGCCGACCACGAACGTAAACACATCGTCAATGCGGGTGCCCGAGTTGAGCAGGCTGCTCACATCGACCTTATCGCCGTTTTCCTTGTCCTTGATCGTCGCCTGCGGCGAACGGACGAACCACACCGCCGCAGCTGCTGCGCACGCGAACAGCACCAGCACAACCGCCATAATGATGGCAATGCGCTTGCCCTTCTGTCTGGGTGTCAGCTTTTTTTTCTCCTTCGGAGCCTTTCCCTCTTTGCCGCCCGGCTTGGGCGCCGAGATCGGCTGGTGGTTTCCTTCCGGCTTGGGCGCTGCCTGCTGTGCCGGAGTGCTGTCTCCGTTGCGATTTTTCCTGTCGCCGCTTCCTCCGAATAGTTTCAAACGATTCCTGCCTCCATTTTACTTGTCCCGCCAGCTGACACCCTGCCGGATCATATCATTATAAGCGGCAATGGTATCGCTGTGAATGAGTTTTCCGCGTGCGACCAGCTCGGTCAGCGTCTGGTCATAGCAGTAGAGCAGGGCACTGTCGATGTCGATCTGCGCCAGCTCACGCGCCTTGTCCACGCCGGGAAAATCACGAGTTTCTTCGATGTAATCCGCCAGATACAAGATCTTGTCAAGCAGCGTCATATGGTTCTTGCCGGTGGTGTGGCAGGCGATGGCATCGCAGATATCCTCGGGCATGTGGTATTCGGCCCGCGCGATGGCTGCCGCCGTCTTTCCGTGCAGCATTTTCGGCTCGCTTTTTTCGACGGTACAGGGTATTATACCGTATTTCTCGCATAAATTCAACTGTTCTTGCGGAGAAAGATATTTTGTTATGTCATGCAGAATGCCTGCAGTACCCGCTTTTTCCGGGTCCTCGCCGTACTTTTCTGCCAGCATGATCGCCGCACGCTCCACGCCGAGCGAGTGCTCATAGCGGTAGCCCTGCAGTCTGGAAAGGATACTTTTACGTATTTCTTCATTACATAACATAACTTTTCCCGCCTTTCTCTGTATTTCTTGCCGCAAAAATGCAGCTTTGCCGACAAGGAGGAACGAGCCGCAGGCCGTTCCTAAGTCATACAAAAATACTGGTTTTGAACAAGCTGCTGTATTTATCTGTCAAACCTGTATTTTACAGGCTTAATAGCCGTACAAATGCTTTTCTTCGATGTAATCCGCGACCGATTCCGGTGTATAGCATCGCAGCGCACCGCCCTGCCGCAGCTCGGTTGAGGAAATGGTCAGGCTGTCGCCCTGCACCAGCTCTACGGTTGCACCGAGCGAATCCTTGAGCGCCGCCGCCTTTTCGCGCAGCGCGTCCCAGTCCTCGTTTTCGCGGGCGCAGACAGCAAGCGAAGCCAGCCGCGCGATCTCGTCCGGCGCACGCCAGATCCTGTCGAACGAGAGCAGCATATCCGTGCCGACGATCAGGTGCAGGTCGGTCTCACCGCGTGCATGAAGCGCGCGGAGCGTGTCCACCGTGTAGCTTGCGCCGCCGCGGTCGATCTCGATGGTGTCGAGCTGTGCCCACGGCATATCTGCTGTCAGGCGGCGCACCATTTCGCACCGGTCCTCTGCGGAAGCGGTGTTCTCCGGCAGAGCCTTGTGCGGCGGAATGTTGGTCGGAATGAACAGCACCCGATCTAAGTTCAGCGCACGGTGCGCGAGTTCCGCCGCGTGCAGATGTCCCAGATGCGGCGGATTGAACGTACCGCCGAGAATTCCTGTCCTCATTTTACCAGAACGATCTTGCGCTTGTCCTCATCGCTGGACTGGCGGTACAGCACAAACTTGGAGCCGATGCACTGCACAGCGTCCGCGCCGGTGGCCTCGCAGAGCGCCTCGGATACCGTGCGCGGCGTCAGCATCGCACTCTCGAGCACCTTGCCCTTGACCAGTTCATGGGATTCGAGCAGCGCGTCCAGTTCGCGTTCTACCGCGTCGGTTACGCCTTCCTTGCCGATGATCAGCGTGACCGCCAGCGGGTTTGCCATTGCACGAAGCTGTGCGCGTTGTTTTGTGTTAAGCATAAATGTAAACTCCTGTAATTTCGTTATATTTTTTCGTAGGGCGGGCTGCCCTACGGATTCGCTTATATTTTATCCTTTAAGGCTTCTTTCAGCTTATTCAAAGCATTTGCCCGATGAGAGATTGTATTCTTGACCTCTGCGGGCAGTTCGCCGAAGGTACAGCCGTATTTCTCTACATAGAACAGCGGGTCATAGCCGAAGCCGCCTGCACCGTGGTTCTCGCGGAGCAGTTCTCCTTCACATTCACCGCGCACGGTGAGCGTTTCGCCGTCCGCAAGCACACACGCGATCGCGCACACGAAACGGCAGGCGCGGTTTTCCTTATCCTGCATATTTTTCAGCAGGAAGGCATTGCGGTCCTCGTCCGTACCCTCGCAGTAGCGCGCGGAGTAGATACCGGGAGCGCCGTCCAGCGCATCCACGCACAGGCCGCTGTCGTCCGCGAGAGCGGGCAGACCGGTGAATTCTGCGGCGGATTTTGCCTTGATCATGGCGTTTTCCTCGAAGGTTTTGCCGTTTTCCTCGGGTTCGGGCGCACCCTCCGGCAGCGGAATGATTTCGATGCCGAGGCTGCTCACGATAGCGGACAGCTCTGCCAGCTTTTTCTTGTTATGGGAAGCAAGTACAAACTGCATTACAGACTTTCCCCCATCACCTTGGCCTGCTTGCGGCACAGCGTCAGGCAGCCGCGCTTGCCGAGTCCGAGCAGCTTGCGCAGCTCGGTATCCGTGAACGGACGGCCCTCGCCGGTGCCCTGCACCTCGATAAACTCACCCTTGCTCGTCATAACCACGTTGCAGTCCACGATGGCGTGGCTGTCCTCGGCGTAGTTGAGGTCGAGTACGGCTTCGTCCTCAAAAATGCCGACCGAAACGGCTGCAACCTGTGCAGTGAGCGGCATTTTCTCGATCACGCCGTCGGCCAGCAGCTTTTTGCATGCAAGCCACAGTGCAACAAATCCGCCGGTGATGGACGCGCAGCGCGTGCCGCCGTCCGCCTGAATAACATCGCAGTCAATCGTGATCTGGCGCTCACCGAGTGCTTCGCGGTCAACGACCGCACGCAGCGCACGGCCGATCAGGCGCTGAATCTCGCTCGAGCGGCCGTCCAGCTTGAGCGACTTGATATCGCGTTTTTTGCGGGTGTTGGTCGCACGCGGGAGCATCGCGTACTCGGCGGTTACCCAGCCGAGGCCCTTGCCCTCGAGGAACGGCGGTACCTTTTCCTCGACCGACGCGGTGCAGATGACCTTGGTGTTGCCCATCTCGACCAGCACCGAGCCTTCCGCGTACATCGTATAATCAGTGGTAATCTTCACCGGACGCATTGCGCCCTTGGTTCTTCCGTCAGGTCTCTGCATTTTCGTCCTCCTCGGTCTGTTCCTCGTCGTTTTCTGTGTTTTCATGAACCGGCGGCAGGATAGCCTCCAGGAATGCCGCACGATCAAAGTCGATCAGATCGTCAATGCCCTCGCCAACGCCGACCAGCTTGACCGGAACACCCAGTCCTGCCGAAATGGCGATCACGATGCCGCCCTTTGCGGTGCCGTCCAGCTTGGTAAGAATGATGCCGGTCAGCTCGGCAGCCTTGTTGAACTCCTCAGCCTGATGAACCGCATTCTGACCGGTGGTCGCGTCCAGCACGAGCAGCGTTTCGCGCGAAGCGTCCGGCAGCTCGCGGGAGATAACGCGGTCGATCTTCGCCAGCTCGTTCATCAGGTTGGCCTTGTTGTGCAGACGGCCTGCCGTATCCACGATGATAATATCGCTGCCGCGTGCCTTGGCCGCCGAGATGGAGTCGAACACAACAGCTGCCGGGTCTGCGCCCTCGCCGTGGCGTACGATGTCCGCACCGGCACGTTTAGCCCAAATTTCCAACTGGTCAGCCGCCGCCGCGCGGAAGGTATCCGCCGCCGACAGCATAACCTTTTTGCCCTCATTGACATAGCGAGCCGCCAGCTTGCCGATCGAGGTCGTCTTGCCGACACCGTTGACGCCGATCACCAGAATGACCGCCGGCTTGCCGTCCGTATTCAGCGGCTGGTTGTCGAGCATATTGTCGATCAGCACCTCGCGGAGCAGATCGCGCAGCTCGTCTGCCGTGGTGGTCTTACGCAGCTTGGCGCGCTTTTCGACCTCAGCGACGATCTTCGCCGCCGTGGACGCACCGACGTCCGACAGGATGAGTGCTTCTTCCAGCTCCTCGAGCAGATCATCGTCGATCTTGACAAATGCCGCAAACACGCTGTCCAGCGAATGACTCACCGCATCCGAGGTTTTCTTGAAGCCCTGCTTAATTTTATCAAAAAATCCCATGCTTATCTCCTTATGTTTATCTTGCAAATCAGGAATCCGTATTTAGTAATTATTTCCCGTAGTAGTTGATACGCCAGTTTTCCCAGTCCGTGCGGTCAATCCGCTCACCCCAGAGAACATAGCCGCGGGCGTGTCCCCAGTGCCGAAACTCGACCGGATGCCGCGCCGCATAGCCGTCTGTCGTAAGAGAGCCGTTCGGCAATCGCCTTTCCACATCCAACCGATACGGATATTTTGCGCTTCGCATATCCATTGCCGCAATTCTCCATTTCCCATTACTTAATGGTATTTTTGAGCCGTTTTTCCGCCTCAGCCAGATTGAGCATCAGCATTTTGGAAACGCCCTGCTCCTGCATGGTCACGCCGTAGAGCATATCTGCTTCTTCCATTGTACCACGTCTGTGGGTAATTACAATAAATTGTGTCGAATCTGTCAGGCGGCGAATGTATTTTGCAAACCGCTGCACGTTTACATCATCGAGCGCGGCTTCGATCTCATCGAGCACGCAGAACGGCGTAGGCCGCAGCTTGAGGATCGCAAAGTACAGCGCAATAGCGACAAACGCCTTTTCACCGCCCGAAAGCAGCGTAATCGTTTTCACCGCCTTGCCCGGTGGAGACACGCGGATGTCGATACCGCAGTTCAGGATATCCGAGGTATCGGCAAGCTGCAGTTCGGCGTGTCCGCCGCCGAAGATCTCGCGGAAGGTATCGCGGAAGTACACATTCAGCTTGGCGAACTCGGACGCAAAAATCTCCTTCATGCTGACGGTCAGCTGGTCGATGACCTTGTGCAGATCGGTCTGCGCGGTCTCGAGGTCGTCCTTCTGCTCCCGCAGAAAGCTGTACCGCTCCTGCACGCGCTGAAATTCGTCCACCGCATCCAGATTGACGTTGCCGAGCGCCCGCATTTTCACGCGCAGCTCCTGCACACGGCCGCGCGTTTCACCGAGGTTTTCAATCGGTTTGGCGATCTCTGCCGCCGGTGTGGGTGTCAGCTCGTAGCTTTCCCACATTTTATCCAGAATCTGTGTTTCCTCGGTTTTCAGCTGGGCCGCGCGGTTTTCCAGTCGGGCGGTCTCGCGTTCGAGTTCAAGGATTTCCTCGTTGCGGCTCTGTGCCGCCTTTTCCAGACGGACCCGTTCGCCCTCGGTCTGTTCGCGCCTGCCGGTCTGCCGCGCAAGCTGTTCGCTGAGCAGCTGGGCGGTTGTGTCTCGTCCGTGCCGGGCTGCGCGGACTTGGGTGAGTTCGTCGGTCAGTCGTGCGATTTCCGCCGCAAAGCCTGCAATCGTCTGCTCCGCACCGGACACGCCCGCGTCAAGGTCGGCCTTGAGCCGCTCAAGCTCCGCGAGTGCGCGTGCCTCGCTGTCCTGCGCCGTGCGCGTCTCCGCAAGCGCGGTCTGCGCGGCTGTGATGTGCGAAGCCGTCTGCGCAAGCTGTTCTGCGGCGGCGTTCACTGCCGTACGGTGCTCGGCGCAGACCTGCTCGGCGGCGGCAAGCGCCTGCTCTGCGGCAGACCGGCGCTCCGTGCAGGCGGCAAGTGTCTGTTCGTACTTTTGCTGTGTCGATGTGAAGTTAGTCTGTTCAGAAATCAGGCTGTCATACCGTTTCTGCAGGCTTTCCAGCAGGAATTTATGCTGTTTTACCGAAGCGGCAAGTCCGGCTCTCTCCTGCTCCGCGTGCCGGCGGTCGGTTTCGATGGCCTGCGCCCGCCCGGCAAGCGATTCCAGTTCCTGTCTTGCAGCCTGCTCGGTCTGTGCCAGCGTTTTTCGCTCCTGCTCGAGTGCGCGCACGCGCTCTTCGGCGGCGTGCAGGCGTTCCGCTCGAGCCAGTGCGCCCGTTCCTCGGGAGGCTGAGCCGCCTGTCATCGCGCCGCCTGCCTGCAGGATTTGTCCGTCTAATGTAACGATGCGGAACCGGTGTCCGTACGCCTTTGCCAGCGCAAGCGCGGTGTCCATATTCTCCGAAATGACCGTTCGCGCCAGCAGATTGCACACAATATTCTTATATTTTTCATTAAATCTGACAAGAGCATCCGCAGTGCCGAAGCAGCCGTTCTGCCGTTCCAGAGCGGTCTCCCGCAGGCTGTTCGCCCGAATGGTATCCAGCGGCAGGAAGGTCGCGCGGCCGCCGTCCGTGCGCTTGAGGTACGAAATGCACTGCTTGCCCACGCTCGTGCTGTCCACCACGATGGAGGACGCCGACGCACCGAGGGCAGTGTCGATTGCCGTCACGAACCGTTTTTCGGTTGTGATAAGTGCGGAAACCGGGCCGTGCACACCGTTCATCACGCCTTTTTCGGCCTGCCGCATGACGGCTTTCACCGACCGTGAAAAGCCCTCGTACTCGTGCTGCATATCGGTCAGCATTTTCACGCGGCTCTGCATTTCACTCAGCGAGGACTGCGCTGCTCGCAGGTCGTTCTGCGCCTGCTCGGCCTTTCGGCGGCAGGTCTCCGCCTGAACGGCAGCCGTCTGCGCCTGCTTTGCCGTTTCGGCAAGCGTTTGCTCGCACGCGGTCAGTTCCCGCTCGAGATTGTCCTGTGCCTGTTTTTCGGTATCCAGCTGCTGTGCCGCTGCCGCGATTTCGGAATCCAGCGTCATTTTACGGTCGCTCATGCCCGCCAGACCGCTCTCGGCGGCTGTTCGGTCGAGTTCGAGCGCGTGCAGCGTGCTCTCCTGTTTGCGCTGTGCCTGCTCTGCCTGCCGAAGTGCCTGCTCGGCCTGTGTGCGCTGCTGCTCCTGCCCGGCAGACTGTTTTCGGAGTGCATCCAGTTCAGCCGACTGTGTCTTCTCCTGCTCGTTCAGCGCAGAAATACGCTCGCGCCGTTCGGTAAGCTGCGCATCCATGCTCTGCACCTGCTCGGCGCGGTGCGCGCTCTCCTGCCGCGTGCGCTCGATATTCTCCTCGCAGTTGCGGATGTTCGCCTGAATAACCGCCTCACGGCTGATCTGCTCGGCGGCAAACTGCTCGGCTTCGCGCAGCTCGTTCCGCAGACGTTCGGTTTCCCGGTCAATTTCGCGCAGCGATTCAGCCAGCTGCTCGGACTGCGCATACAACGTTTCCTGCTGCTGTTTTGCATCCGCAAGCTGCTTTTCACAGGTTGTCTGGTCTTTATTCAGCTTGGCAGTGTCATTCTTGAGCTGCTCGAGCGACAGCAGCCACAGCGAAACCTCAAGCACGCGCAGCTCATCCCGCAGATGCAGAAACCTTTTCGCCTTGTCAGCCTGCTGCTCAAGCGGCTCAAGCCGGTTTTCCAGTTCGCCGTACAGGTCGCGGATACGCACCAGATTTTCCTCGGTGGCTGACAGTCTGCGCTCGGCTTCCTCCTTGCGGTAGCGGAACTTGGTGATGCCTGCGGCTTCCTCAAAGATTTCGCGCCGGTCCTCGCTCTTGAAGGACAGGATCTCGTCAATACGGCCCTGTCCGATGCTGGAATAGCCGTCGCGGCCCAGACCGGTATCCATAAACAGCTCGTGCACGTCCTTGAGGCGGCAGTGCTTTTTGTTGAGGAAATACTCGCTCTCGCCCGAGCGGTAGTACCGGCGCGTGACCATAATTTCGGTAAATTCCGAGCGGAACACATGCGCCGAATTGTCCAGAATGAGCGAAACCTCGGCAAAGCCGACCGGACCGCGCTTGGCTGTGCCGCCGAAGATCACGTCCTCCATCTTCGCGCCGCGCAGAGACCGCGAGGACTGCTCCCCCAGAACCCACCGGATGGCATCCGAAATATTCGATTTTCCCGAGCCGTTCGGACCGACGATCGCCGTAATGCCGCCGAGAAATTTGATCTCGGTGCGATCCGGGAACGACTTGAAGCCCTGTAAAATCAGGCTTTTGAGAACCATATGCCACCTCTTTATTATAGATAGTTTTATTTTACCACTGCGGCAGTATCTTTTCAACGACTAACTGCGTCACGCAGAAAAAAGAGGTCGATTTCTCGACCTCTTTGCCGTTTATCTCTATTGCGGTCTGGCGATAAGCGTCAGCATCCCATATTTTCCAAGGCCTTCTTCGCCGCCATCTGCTCGGCTTCCTTTTTGCTCTTGCCGATGCCCTGCGCGAACACATTGGAGTTGAGCAGCAGCTCCATGGTGAACCGCTTGTCGTGGTCCGGGCCGGACTGCCCTGCCAGACGGTATTCCAGCGTTTCCTGCTTGTTCTTCTGCACGATCTCCTGCAGCATGGTCTTGTAGTCCTTGAACGCGCCGCCTGCCAGCGCAACCTCGACCTTATGCGGGATAAACCGCAGCACGAACGCACGGGCAGGCTCGATGCCGCCGTCCATAAAGATAGCGCCGAGCAAAGCCTCGGTCGCGTCAGCGAGAATGGACGCACGCTTGCGTCCGCCGCCCATCTCCTCACCGTGCCCCAGACGGATGGCTTCCGGGATACCGATCTCGTGCGCGATCTCGTCCAGTGCGCCCTCGCAGACAACTGCCGCGCGCAGCTTGGTCAGGTCGCCCTCGGGCAGGTCGGGATAGTGCGTGAACAGGTAACCCGCCGTGACAAAGCCCAGCACGGAATCGCCCAGAAACTCCAAGCGCTCGTTGCACTGCAAATGCGTGCCGTGATGCTCATTCGCATAGGACGAATGGGTCATCGCCAGCCGGAGAAGGCTCTCGTCCTTGAATTTATAGTCAATTTTCAGCATTTTTGTTCCTTCTTCCTGTGGATCACTCGGAAACCGTCATGTACTGAATGTTTTCCTTTACTGCATCGATCATGCCGGATTTGGTGTACGCGATGGCCTGACGGACCGCGTTCATCACCGCAATTTCGTTGGACGAGCCATGCGCCTTGATGACCGGCTTTGCGATGCCGAGGAACGGCGCGCCGCCAATCTTGTCCTGATTGAACACCTCGCGGAAGTCGTCCATGCCTTTCTTGCACAGCAGGTAGCCGAGCTTGGTGCCGACAGACGCCATAAACACGCCCTTGATCTCCTTCGACATGAACTTCGCCACGCCCTCGATGGTCTTGAGCTGCACATTGCCGGTAAATCCGTCGCAGACAGCAACATCACACGCACCGAGCGGCACCATGCTGCCCTCTACGTTGCCGACAAAATTCAGACGGCCCTCGTCGCCCGCCTTTTTCAGCAGCGCGTAAGCCTCCTTGCGGAGCGGATCACCCTTGGTATCCTCCGTGCCGTTGTTGACAAGGCCGACACGCGGCTTGACGACACCGTTTATCTTCTCCGCATACAGCGAAGCGAGGAACGCGAACTGGAGCAGCATTTCGGCGGTGCATTCGGTGTTTGCACCCGCATCGCACAGCATGACCTGACCGTTCGCGCATGGCATAACCGGTGCCAGTGCACCGCGTCGGATGCCCTTGATGCGGCCGCCGTACAGTGTTGCGCCGGTGAGCAGTGCGCCGGTGTTGCCCGCGGAAACGAGCGCGTCGCCCTCGCCGGCCTTGAGCAGCTTGAACGCTACCGCCATGGACGAATCCGGCTTGCGGCGGAGTACCGTTGCGGGATCGTCGTGCATATCGACCAGATCGTTTGCAGGCATGATGGTAATGCCCTTGACATCGGAAAGTCCCTTCTCCTTGAGGACATTCGCTACGACCTCCGGCTTGCCGACCAGCAGCACTTCCTCGCCGTATTCCCTTGCGGCCAGTGCGCCGCCCCATACAGCGGATTCGGGCGCGTTATCGCCGCCCATCGCATCAACGATGATCCTCATATTAAAGCTCTCCCTTCAGTTTTTCGATCTGCTCGAGCGCCCGCTCGGAGATTTTGGTGTTCTTCTCCCGCTTGCCCTTGATTTTATAGCCGAGCGGCTCGATAATGCCGAAATTGACGTTCATCGGCTGGAACTTCGCGACCGTGTGGTCGGAGATGTAGGTCGCCAGTGCGCCGGTGGCGGTCAGGCGGTCAAGTGTCGGCATCGGTTTGCCGAGCACGTCCATGGCCGCTGCCACGCCTGCCACCCAGCCGGAGGCGGTGGACTCCACATAGCCTTCTACGCCGGTCATCTGGCCCGCAAAACGGATGCGCGGGTCGGATTTGAGCGCGTAAGCTGCATCCAGCAGGCGCGGCGAGTCGAGGAACGTGTTGCGGTGCATGACACCGTAGCGCACAAACTCAGCGTTACGGAGCGCCGGGATCATGGAGAACACGCGCTTCTGCTCACCGAATTTCAGGTGGGTCTGGCAGCCAACCAGATTGTACAGCGTGCCGTTTGCGTTGTCGCGGCGCAGCTGCAGGACCGCATACGGATCCTTGCCGGTTTTGGGGTCCGGCAGGCCGATCGGCTTGAGAATACCGAACCGCAGCGTGTCAAAGCCGCGGCGTGCGTTAACCTCGATGGGCATGCAGCCCTCGAACACCTTGGAGTCCTCGAAGCCGTGCACCGGTGCTTCCTCAGCGGTGGTCAGCGCGTTCCAGAACGCCTCGTACTCCTCGCGGGAGAACGGGCAGTTGATGTAATCCGCCGTGCCCTTGCCGTAGCGGGATGCCTCGTAGGCAGAATCCATATCGATGCTCTCAGCCGTGACGATGGGCGCGGCGGCATCGTAAAAGTGCAGGAAATCGCCGCCGACCTTGGCGTGGATGGCGTCAAACAGCGTATCCGAAGTCAGCGGGCCGGAAGCGATAACGACTCTGCCCTCCGGAATCTCGGTCACTTCACCGTAGACCACCTCGATATTCGGGTGGTTCTTGATCTTCTCGGTGACGGCTGCCGCAAAGGCCTCGCGGTCAACCGCCAGTGCGCCGCCTGCCTCAACGCGGTGTGCATCCGCACAGGAGAGGATAAGGCTGTCCAGACGGCGCAGCTCCTCCTTGAGCAGACCGGCGGCGTTCGCCAGCTCATCCGAGCGCAGCGAGTTGGAGCACACCAGCTCGGCGAAATCGTCCGAGTGGTGCGCAGGCGTGTGCTGCACCGGCTTCATCTCACACAGGCGCACGGAAATGCCGCGCTGCGCCAGCTGCCATGCAGCCTCACAGCCGGCCAGTCCCGCGCCGACTACTGTTACCATTTCACTCATTCGGCGCTCTCCTTTGCCGTGGTCTTTTTCTTTGCGGCAGGCTTTTTCGCTGCTGCTTTCTTCTCAGCGGCTTTTTTCGCCTTCTCAGCCGCCTTTTCTGCTTCATACTTTGCCAGAGCCTTGGCGTACTGCTCCTGCTGCTTGGCAGTCAGCTCCTGTACGGCCTCATCCTTCAGCTTTTTGAATTTATTGGTGGTCTTGGTCATCCACGGCAGGGTTTTCTTCGCGGTGGATTTCTTGACAGCCGCCTTTTTTGTTACCTTCTTGACCTTTTCCTCGGTCTCGCCGTTCTTCTCGGCGGCTTCCTTTGCGGCAGCACGTTCCGCAGCCTTGGCGGCACGCGCTTCACGCATCTTGCGGCGCTTTTCGGTTTCCTCAGGCGGCAGGCCCTCCTTGACCAGCTCCTTGTAGCCGCAGCCCTCACGCAGGCAAACGTCCGTGACCTCCTTGGAATCGCGGTCGGTGTGGCGGAACAGCGAGGAATCGCAGTTCGGGCACTTGGTCTTGAGCGGCTTGTCCCACGTCATGAACTGGCAGGTCGGATAGGTGTCGCACGAGTAGTACACATAGCCGCGTGCGGACTTTTTCTTCACGACCTTTGCGCCGCAAACCGGGCACGCCGCGCCGGTGTCCTCGGTGATGGGCTTGGTGTTGGTGCACTCCGGGAAACCCGGGCACGCAAGGAATTTGCCGAACCGGCCGGACTTGATGACCATATTGCGTCCGCATTTCTCGCAGATAACGTCGGTCACCTCGTCCTGAATCTTGATGCGCTTGCCCTCCAGATCGATCTCCGCCTGCTTGAGCGCGGCTTCAAAGCCGTCATAGAAGTTGTGCAGCAGCTGGATATAGTTCAGCTTGCCCGCTTCGACCTCGTCCAGCTCGTGCTCCATGTTGGCGGTGAACTCGTAATCGGCAACCGACTTGAACTCGTCAACCAGCAGGCCGGTAACGCCTTCGCCGAGCGGCGTCGGACGGAGCGCCTTGTTCTCCTTGGTGACGTAATCGCGGTCGATGATGGTCGAGATAGTCGGCGCATAGGTGGACGGCCGGCCGATGCCGCGTTCCTCCATCGCGCGGATGAGCGATGCCTCGGTGTAGCGGGCCGGCGGCTGCGTAAAGTGCTGGGACGGCTCGATCTTCTCGGCGGTCAGCTTGTCGCCCTGATCGAAGCGCGGCAGCGGCTTTCCTGCGGAATCCTGCTTTTTCTCGTCGTCCGTGCCTTCCTCGTAAACCGCAGTAAAACCCGGAAACGCGACCGTATGACCGGATGCGCGGAACACCTGACCCTCGCAGACGATATCGGCGGAAACCGTATCGAGAATGGCGTCTGCCATCTGGCAGGCCACAAAGCGCGACCAGATCAGACGGTACAGCTTGAACTGATCGGGTGTCAGGTACTTGCGGATTTCTTCAGGCAGCAGCTGCACGTTGGACGGACGAATGGCTTCGTGCGCGTCCTGCGCGTTGCCCTTGGTCTTGAACACACGCGGCTTGCCCGGATAATATTCCTCGCCGTAGCGGCCGCGAATGAATCCAGCAGCGGCAGCGGTGGCCTCGTCCGCCAGACGGAGCGAGTCGGTACGCATATAGGTGATAAGGCCGGTCAGACCGTATTCACCGAGTTCAATACCTTCGTACAGCTCCTGCGCGATGCTCATCGTGCGGCGCGGCGTCATATTCAGCTTGCGGCTGGCTTCCTGCTGCAGCGTTGAGGTGATGAACGGAGGTGCGGCGGTGCGCTTTTTCTTGCCGCGCTTGATATTGCCGACGGTGAACGGCTTGCCGGTAACGGCGTTGACAACGTTCATCGCCTGCTCTTCGTTTTTCAGCTCGGCCTTGCCGTTCGCGTCGCCGTAGTAGCGCGCTGAAAACCTGCCGCCGTCCGCGGTCTGCAGCAGGGCCTCGATCGACCAGTATTCCTCCGGCACGAATGCGCGGATTTCGTTCTCACGGTCCACGACCAGACGGGTTGCAACGCTCTGCACACGACCTGCGGACAGACCGCGCTTGACCTTGCGCCACAGGAACGGCGACAGCTGATAGCCAACGATTCGGTCGAGAATGCGGCGTGCCTGCTGTGCATTTACCAGATCAATATCAATATCGCGCGGGTTCTCGATACCCGAGCGGACCGCCTGCTTGGTGATCTCGTTAAAGGTCACGCGGCGGGAATTCTTGTCCTTGAGCTTGAACAGCTCCTTGATGTGCCACGAAATCGCTTCTCCCTCGCGGTCAGGGTCAGTTGCGAGATAGACGAAATCGCTCTTGCGGATTTCGCTGCGGATTTCCTTGATGATTTTATCTTTACCCTCGATCGGCACATATTCCGGCTGGAAATCGTGCTCGATATCGATGCTCATTTTCTTTTTCGGCAGATCGCGCAGATGTCCCATCGAAGCCTTGACGACATAGTCCGAACCGAGATATTTTCCGATCGTCTTTGCCTTGGCCGGGGACTCCACGATGACTAACTTAGACATAAAAACCTCCAGAAACTATTTCGTACGCAACCACGCTTGCGTACGAGAGGATGTACCGAACCGCGGGTTCGGATACATCCCATGCGGAGAAAAGTTCCTCCTTTGTCGAAACCTTTCTCCGCACTTGTATAAAAAGGGTGATACATGCTCCCCCTTTTTATGAATTTCCTGCGGAAATTCTATTGAATGCGCACCTTACGGTGCGGAATGCGTGTATTTCTTTTCTTCTCTCTCCTGCTTATCACCAGGTACCGAGGATGAGTCTGCCCTTTTCACGGCGCAGAATCCCATCCATTTCCAGCATGGTGACAAGGCTCATCACCCGCGGCGCTGCCAGACCGCAGCGATCGATCAGCTCCTCGGGCGTGCTCACACCGTTCCGCACGAGCGTGACGACGGTCTTTTCATCCTCATTTAAGCCGTCCGGCAGCGGTTTTGCAGCCGCAGACGGCTGTTTGGGTTCGGCCTTCGCCTTTTCTGCGGCAGCGGCGCGGCGCTGTTCGGCCTGCTGCTCACGCCTGCGAATGTCCTCCCAAGCACTTCTGGCAGCCGGTTCCGGATACTCGCCGGTCTGACGCCGGAACGCCTGCTGTACCGCCTGCTCGGGCATCATGCCGCTGTACTCGCGCACGAGCACGGTCGGACTGGTCAGCAGCGCAGCCTCGCCCTTGGCGATCAGCTCATTGCACGACTGCGACTGCGGCGCGTCGATCGGACCGGGCACGGCGTACACATCGCGTCCCTGATCAAGCGCGTGACGCGCGGTAATAAGCGCACCCGAACGCCAGTCGCTCGCCTCCACGATGACGGACGCGACCGACAGGCCGCTGATAATGCGGTTGCGCTGGTGGTAATTGCGTCCGTGCGGCTCGGTGCCGGGCGGATATTCGCTGATGATAGCACCCATGAGCAGGATATCGCCCATCAGGCTGCGGTGCTGCGGCGGATAACACACATCGGGTCCGCCCGCCAGCACGGCAACGGTCAGACCGCCCGCCTTCAGCGCACCGCGATGTGCCGCGCCGTCATTGCCGAGCGCCATGCCGCTGACGGTTATCATGCCCGTCCGGGCAAGCGTTGTGCCGATCTGATCGGCGACTTTCAGACCATACGGCGTCGCCTTGCGCGTGCCGACGACGGCTACGGCGGGAACGCTGTCGAAATCCGGCCAGCGTCCGCGCACATACAGCACGGTCGGCGGATCCGGGATCGCCCGCAGGCGGTCCGGGTAAGCGCTGTCGCCAATGGTAATGATCTGGATATTCTTTTCCGTGCAGGACCGGATGACCTGCTCTGCTTCGGACGTATCCTTGTCGCACAGCAGATCGACATGGGTCTTGCGCAGCTCACACGGCGCAGCTGTCAGTGCCTGCCGATCGGCAGCGAACACCGCCTCCGGAGAGCCGAAGGCATCGAGTACCTCGGCGGCTGTGCGCGAGCCGAGTCCGCGCTTGAGCGAAAGCCAAACATAGCTGAGTCTTGACGGCATAGTGCCCGCCTCCTCATTTTGTCATTTCGTAGATCACGATGGCCGCGGCAACACCCGCATTGAGCGATTCGGCACGGCCCTTCATAGGAATGATCACGCGCTTATCGGACAGACGGAGCGCCTGCTCGGTCACGCCCTTTCCCTCACTGCCGATGATAACGGCGGCTTTGGAAAGCGAAACCGAGGAAAGCGGCACGCTGTCCTCATGCAGCGCGGTGGCGTACAGCGGCAGACCGTTCCGGTGCAGCCGTTCGGCGGCCTCCGCAAGCGGCAGCGTCACGCACGGCAGACGGAACACTGCACCCATCGTCGAGCGCACGACCTTGGGTGAAAACGGATCGGCGCAGCCCTCGCACAACACAACGGCACCGAGCGCGAACGCTTCGGCGGTGCGTAAGATCGTGCCAAGGTTGCCCGGGTCCTGTAAGCCGTCCAGCAGGAGCACCTGCCCGGCTCCGTCCAGCGCGGCTGCCGTCCACTGCGGCTGCTCGCAGGAAAAGATGACGTTCTGCGGCGTTTCCACCTCACTTGCGAGTTTGAACAGCGCATCCGGTGCAGAATAGAGCGATGCTCCCTGCTCTTCCGCCTCTTTGACGAGCGGACTGTCCCAGCCGTCTCTCACAAGCACGGTTTTCAGCTTCGCGCCCGAACGCAGTGCTTCTCCCAGCATTTTTTCGCCCTCGCACAGCATTTCCCCCGTGCTCCGGCGGTATTTTCGTTCCCGTCCCAGCCGCGCAAGGTGCTTAAGCGCGGCATTCTGACGGCTCTGTATCTCAATCAATCCAGTTCCACCACCCTGCTCACAAATTTATTTTCGCCCATGATAAACAGAAGATCATCCGCCTCGATGGCTCTATCCGGCTTAGGACTTGCATCCAGTGCACCCTGTTCACCATGACGGACGGCGAGCACATTCACTTTATGCTTCTGCCGCACGTCAAGCTGCACCAGCGATCTGCCGACCCAGCTTTTCGGCGCGTGTATCTCCAGAATGCTGTATTCGTCCGACACGCCGATAAAATCCACCACGTTGGTATGTGCCAGGCGCTGTGCCAGCTTGCAGCCCATTTCGCTCTCCGGCAGGACAACACGGTCCGCACCGACGCGCTCGAGCACCTTGGCATGCACAGTGCTTCTCGCTTTGGCAATGATGTATTGCGCGCCCAGATCCTTGAGCATGACTGTGATGAGGATGCTCGCCTCCATATCCGTACCTACCGCAACAATACAGCAGTCGAAGTTGCGCACGCCGACGGCCCCCAGCACGGCTTCGTCCTGCGCGTCGCCCTGCATGACCTGCGTCACATCATCCGCGATGCGCTGCACGCTCTCGACGTTCTCGTCGATGGCAAGAACCTCCTGACCAAGCTCGGTCAGCTCCTGCGCAACGGCGGTACCGAATCGGCCCATGCCGATCACCAGAAAGGATTTCATATCTGTCTCTCCTTTGGATAACTGCTTAATCTACTTCACCATAAAGGCATCATCACGCAAAATGCCGAAAATGTAATTGCGGAATGCTGCCTCAACCAATAAACACATCTGCGTCCGGGTATTTGAGCCTTGGCGGCTCTCTGCGGCGCATGAAAACGGCAACGCCGAGCGTCAGCACACCGACACGGCCCATATACATCATCACGATCAGAATAACGCGCGAAGCCGCCGCCAACGTCGGTGTCAGACCCATGCTCACACCGACCGTGCCGAACGCGGAGACCGCTTCAAACAGGCACTGGTGAAACGGTGCGTCCTCGATTCCGGCGATCGCACAGGCGCCGACCAGACAGAGCACGCCGCCTGCCATGAGCAGGGTTACGGCGTTCATGATGCTGCGCGGCGCAATCGTCCGGCCGAACGCCGAAACCGTTGTGCGCCCGCAGAAGGCGCTGATGGCCGTGAGCACGAGCACGGCCGCCGTCACGGTCTTGATGCCGCCTGCTGTTGAGCCGGGCGATCCGCCGATGAACATGAGCAGGCACGACACCGCCTGACTCGGGCCGGTAAGCGCGCCGAGGTCGATGGTGTTGAAGCCTGCCGTGCGCAGGGTCACGGACTCAAACGCCGCCGCAAGCAGCTTGTGCGGAGTATCAAACGCACCGAGCGTTGCCGGATTGCTCCACTCGAACAGCAGCGTCCAGCCAAAGCCGAACAGCAGCAGACCTGCCGTGGCCGTCAGCACGATTTTCGTGTGCAGGCGCAGACGGCGGAAACTGTGCTTGTCCCACACGTCGCTCCACACGAAAAAGCCGAGACCGCCGAGCACGATGAGCGCCATCAGCGTAATGTTCACGAGCGGATCCTCCGCCCAGCCGATGAGCGACTGAAACGGATCGTCCGGTGTGCCCATCAGGTCAAAGCCTGCGTTGCAGAATGCCGAAACCGCGTGGAACACGCCCATTGTGATTCCCTTCGGGAAACCGTAATGCGGCACGAACCGGCAGGACAGCAGAACCGCTCCCGTCCCTTCGATGATGAACGTGCCGAACAGCACGCGCCGTGTCAGACGGACAATGCCGCCGCCGTCCGACAGATTAAGCCCCGCGCTCATCACCATGCGCTCGTGCAGCGTGATCGTTCGCCGCAGGACAAACGACGCAATAGCCGCGACGGACATAAAGCCGAGTCCGCCGATCTGAATCAGCAGCAGGATGACGCACTTGCCGAATACCGACCAGTGCACCGCCGTGCTGACCGTGACGAGTCCGGTAACACAGCTCGCCGAGGCTGCTGTAAACAGCGCGTCGAGAAACGGCGTTATCTGTCCGTCTGCCGCCGAAACCGGCAGCATCAGTACCAGCGCACCCACCAGAATCGTCAGCGCAAAGCCGACGGCAAGCACCGTCGGCGCCCGCAGTCCCAGATGCCGCTTATGCACCATAAAAATCTGCGTCTGCACGATAAATCCCCTCCTTTAACGATGCTGCAGTATGATATACCGAAAGCCTGAACGCACCGTTCAGGCTTAGGCTGTCGGCGAAACTACAGTTTCGCTGACAAGCAGGAACGGACCACGGGCCGTTCCAAAGTCGTCCGAAAGTTCCAATACAGAAACTTTCTCCCTCCAGAAGTCAAAAAGTCAGGTACTCGCCCCGACTTTTTTGCATTTGCAAAGCAAATGCTATTTTACACACGCTGTCGCGCGAATTGGCTGAAGCTGCATGAATATTGACCTTTTCGACAAACCGAGCCTGACCATACCGTTCAGGCTTCAAACAGGCATACATTATATAATAGTATAACATCGAATTTTTGACTGTTCAATATAATCTTATACCCGAAATTTTTCGATAAGTCAAGCGATTTACGGAATTTTTCCACGCAAGAATAAGCAAGTGCTCTCTGATTTCCAACAGATCAGAGAGCCCGGAGGGGGCTGCCGCCGGCAAATACTCCAACAATCCGGCAGACAGAGATTTATTCCACAGTTCAAACGCATCTACACATGTCCCTTTTCACGGTGAGAGGGAACCGCATTGAACTGTAAAATAACACAAGTAACAAATGGTACGTTTTTTTGCGTACCCACCCAGTATAACACTATATCCTGCACAGTCAATAGTTATTTTTTGCCCAAAGCCTGCTATTCCTTAACGCAGATGAGCCTTCCGGCACAGGTGGCTGCCGGAAGGCTCAGGAGAAAGATTAAGATGCTACCAGATTCGGGAGGAAATATACAATCTGCGGGAATACCGTTACCAGAATTACCACTGCGATGATAATCAGGATGAACGGGATAACGCCGCGGTAGATTTCCTGTATTTTGACCGACGGCGGCACAATGCCCTTGATGTAGAACAGTGCGAAGCCGAACGGCGGCGTCATGAAGCAGGTCTGCAGCATAACAGCTGTAACTGCGACGATCCACAGGCGGTCAAAGCCGAACATATCCATAATCGGCAGGAAGATCGGGAACACGATCATAACGATACCCAGCCAGTCGAGGAACATGCCCATAACGAATACGATCGTCATCATGATTGCGAACGCGCCCCATTTGCCGATGCCAACGCTCGAAATCCAGGTTGCGATCAGCTGGTCGCCATCGAGCGACATGAAGATGCCGGTGAAGGCAGACGCGCCGAACAGGATGATGAATACCATCGCAGAAGTCTTTGCGGTGTCGATCAGCGAATCGTACAGCATTTTGAAGCTGAACTGCTTGTAGAAAATTGCGAGAATAAGCGAGAACAGTGCGCCAACGCCTGCCGCCTCGGTCGGAGTTGCCCAGCCGGTGAAGATGGAACCAAGCACGCCGACGATCAGGATGACCGGCGGGATCAGGTTGATGAGCGAACCGGTGATGCGCTCACGCAGCGGCATGGCAGCCAGCTCTTCGGTAGTCATCGCCGGACCGTAATCCGGGTGGATATGGCAGATGACGAACACATAGATCATGTAGAACAGCGACAGGACAAGACCCGGAACGATGGCGGCGAAGAAGATCTTGCCGACCGATACATTCGCATAGGAGCCCATCGAAACCAGCATGATGGACGGCGGGATCAGGATGCCGAGCGAACCGCCCGCACACACCATGCCGCACGCGAGAGACGGCTTATAGCCGCACTTCAGCAGCACCGGTACGGACAGCATGCCCATGGTAACAACGGATGCGCCGACGATACCGGTCGTGGCAGCAAACACGGTGGAAACCACGATCACTGCCAGACCGAGACCGCCCTTCAGAGGACCAAGCAGGTAGCGGATAGAGAGGAACAACCCATCCGCAACCTTGGAATGTGTCAAAAAGTTTGCCATCAGCACGAACATCGGGATGGCGACCATGGAATAGCTTTGCATCTGGTCGTACACCTTGGTCATGGCGATGGTGATGCCCGGGCCGCCCCAGGCGAGATAACCGATAACAACACCGGCGCCGCCGAGGACGAACGCAAGCTCCTGACCGGCCGCAAGACCGATGATCATGATAAGGAACAGTACGCCAAGCAGGATCGCGCTGAGCTGTGTTGCGCCAACGCCGGACTGCGTGACAAGATTGGTCAGCATTTCCATCATGCAGCGTCGCCTCCCTTCGTATCATCCGTGCCGGAAACGGCTTCACCGATGCCGCGCACGCACTTGAGCATCTCGGAAATGCCCTGCAGTGCGAGCAGCGTCATGCCGACGAACAGCGCCAGCTTGACCGGCCATGCCGGCGGCGCCCATACCGAGTAGCCGCGCTCACCCGTGGTATACGAGCGAAGGAAAAATCCGAAGCTCTCGGGCACGAGCACGAATACGAACGGAACAAAGAACACCAGATAGGTAATCAGGTGCAGAATGTTCTGCGCAAGCGGTTTAAGCCGTGCATACAGCACATCAACTGCAACAAAGGCCTTCTTCTGGAAGCCGTAGGCGCAGACCATGATAATGTAGCAGCCGAAGGTCATGCAGATGACGTCCATCGTCCAGATCTGCGGACTGTGGAACAAACGGCGCAGCACGACTTCGGTAACAATGACCGCGAGAATGCCAAGAACGGCGAAGGAAGCAATCCTGCCGATCCAGTCATTGACGAGGTCGATCACATCGCAGATGCGTTTGATCACTTTCATATATTACACCTCATCTTCTGAGGCTCCGTGCTCTCAAAAGAGAGCACGGAACACTCTGTCGGTCACTTTTCGGATTCATCGTAGTTGAAGCCCCAGCCGTAGTCACCGAGCATTGCGCGGTAGGTATCGGCGTGTTCACGGTAATCCTGCATAGAGCTGTATACCATGTTGAAGTTTTCATTCTTCGCAGCTTCTTCTTCGTAAACCTGACGGCAGGTCTCACGGATGGTATTCCAGTCGTCCTGGTTCATCTTGGTGACGACGCAGCCGTCCTCCTCGAGCATCTTCTTGGTGGAATCGAAATCCATCCACAGGTAGCGGGACAGCTGCTCGGAGGTGCAGATCTCAGCCGCCATCTGGATGGCGTTCTGGTACTCCTCAGGAAGCTCGTTCCACGCGTCCTTGTTGATCATAACGCCGTTGACACCGCCGGACTGATACCATGCAGGCGAGCACCAGTACTTGGCAACCTCCTGCAGCTTCAGCGAATCATCCGAGCACGGCGTGGAGAACTCGCCGCCGTCGATAACGCCGCGCTGCAGGGACTCATAAAGCTCGCTTGCCGCAACGGTGGTGATGTTGATGCCCAGCTTTTCCGCTGCACGGCCGGCCATAACGCCGCCGAGGCGGATCTTCATGCTCTGCATGTCCTTGATAGAAGTGATCGGCTTGGTCGAACGGATACCGGACTCTGCGTGATTGATCATGATTGGGAAATACGTCATGTTGTACTTGCCGTACATATCCTGATAGCACTGCAGACCGCCGCCCTGGGTGATCCAGATGTAGTAGTCCATGCCGGTGAAGTTATCCATTGTAGTGGAGAGCAGTTCAAAAGCGGTATCCTTGCCGCTCCAGTAGCCGCCCCAGTCACCGCCGCACTGGATGGTGCCGTTCTGGACGTAATCGAACAGCTGGTTTGCCGCACAAAGCGATCCCTCCGGATAGTTGGTGATGGTGAAGCGTCCGTCGGTCAGCTGGCTGACCAGCTCGGAGAAGCGCTCGTCACAGGTGAAGTGAATATTGCCGTCACCCCAAGTGGAACCCATCTTCCAGGTGATGACCGGCAGATCACTGCTGCCGCCTGCAACTGCATTGGCGTTTGCCGCATCCATCATGCCGCTGTCCGCAGCATTGCCGCAGCCGGACAAACCAAGGGTTGCCGCACCGACTGCACCGCAAAGCAGACCTGCCATCAATCTTTTGATTTTCATCTTTTTAGCCTCCTTGTTCGTTTTCCTCTATCGAAAACGCCGTTTTGCGGACGTTTGCGAACAAACTGGTCATGCACAAGGAGGGGATTCTCGCTAATCGCTGTCGGCCAGTGCCTGTACGGCCTGCACGACCTCCTTCTGCGCATCGGAAAGGTGTTCGTAAATCGGCTGCACCGCTGCACGGAACTTTTCGGCCTGCTCCTCATCGAGCAGCGCCATGTAGCAGCCGCTGCGGGATGCATGCAGCATTGCTCGAACCTCTGCGCTCTGCCAGT
>NZ_CDRQNY010000023.1:0-30855 GCF_977037065.1 Butyricicoccus sp.
ATGCAAGAACGAGAGAGGAACTGTACCAGAAGGAACAGGAAGCGATCCAGCAGATTGAGAACAAGACGTATCGCCGCAGTACACCTACAGTGGAGGAGTATTGCGAGAAATGGCTGCTGATGCAGTCAGCACAGATCAGGATGACAACGCTGATTGACTATACATCGAAAGTGAAGAACTACATCATCAAGCCCTTGGGCGATATGCATATGGGAGATGTAACAGCGGATGACATTCGCCTGGCACTGTTGGCGGAGAGAAGAAATCCTCGGACTGAAATGGGATTCGGTGTATCTTGATTGCGAGGCTCCGTACCTTACTGTTCGGAGAGCCTGGCATACGGAGCATAATCGTCTGGTGATTCTGACAGAGCTGAAAACAAAGGCAGCGCATCGGAATGTCCCTCTGCCGGACAATCTTCTGGAATGTCTGAAAGAGGCGAAGAAGACATCGACATCGGATTATGTGGTTGCAAATCGGGATGGAGACCCTTTGTCCTATACGCAGTTCAAGAGATTATGGCAGTATATCGTAACCCGTACCACCAGGGAACGTTGCTATTACCGCTATGAAGATGGCAAGAGGGTAAAGCATACGGTGAAGCCGGTTCTGGGGCAAAAGGCGGCACACAATGGAAATGTGGTTTACAGTCTGGACTTTGAGGTGACTCCGCATCAGCTGCGGCACACTTATATTACGAATCTGATTCATGCTTCGGTTGATCCGAAGACGGTTCAGTATCTTGCCGGTCATGAAAGCAGCAAGATCACCATGGATATTTACGCCAAGGTGAAATATAATCGCCCAGAGCAGCTCGCAGGAGTGCTGGAAGATGCTTTTGCATCGTGGGATCAAGAGTAAATCAGGAAAAACTTAGGGCAGGGATGGCCATCAAAATCACTGCCCTTTTTACATACATGCGACATCCTTGAAGGAAGTGATGTACGCCGTGATAATAAAAGTGACAACACGCAATGTATGAAGATAGACGAGGAGGAGAACACATGGCTAAAGGGAAAAAGCGTCCTGCCGAACTTCCGGAATACGGAACAGAACAGACTGCTATTTTGCTGGATAGCATTCGTGAGCTTCCGCCGTATGTATTCGTGATGATTGGCTTGTACGCGGGATTGCGTAGAGAAGAGATTCTTGGACTTCAATGGGACTGTGTATTCCTGGATGAAAAAACGCCGTACATTTCGGTAAGGCGTGCATGGCATGTGGAAGGCGGTAAGCCGGTAGTCAACACACTTTTGAAGACACTGTCAGCAAAACGAGATGTTCCGATTCCCAAATGCTTGGTAGCCTGTCTCAAGGAAGCAAAGGAAAAATCAGAATCGGAATATGTGATCTCGGACAGGAATGGTAACGCTTTGGCTGAATCCCAGTTCGTGAGGGTATGGAAGTACATAGCAGTTCGTTCTACCGCAGAACGCTGTTATTACACCTATGTAAATGGACAGTCCATCAAGCATAGAATAAAGCCAAGGCTTGGTGAGCATCAGCCGAACAATCCCAAGCTGGTGTATACGATGGACTTCAAGGTGACTCCGCACATGCTGCGGCACACCTACATCACCAGTCTGATTTACAAAGGTGTTGATCCTAAGACGGTGCAGTATCTGGCAGGCCATGAGAACAGCAAAGCGACTATGGACATCTATGCGAAAGTCAAGTATAATAAACCTGAGGAATTGAGCAGCGTTGTGAATGCAGCATTCGGGATGCGTTAAACTACACCCAAAATTTCGAGATTTCGTGGGTTTACCTATGGGTTTACTGAGAGAGGAAAGCCCGAAAACCCGCATGAATACTGGACTTTTCGGATCAAGGGCAGGTGAGTACGGTCTCAAAGCCGCTCGTCGTGCACCGCAGTTCTCCAAGCGCTAATCATATATTCGTGCTTTCAAAGTGCAGAAAACGCAAGTTTTCTGCACTTTTTCTTTATTTTCGGACAAAACAGTATATATGCAGAATTGCAATGCAAAACATGAGAAACATGTGCTTTTCTCATCAATAAAACCGTGCTGCAATAGAAGCAGACAAAAAAACGAAACAGAGAATGCACATGGCAAAGACAAAACGCTCGATCGATATACTGCACGGACCGCTGAACGGCAAACTCCCGGCGCGATTGTCGGCCGGCTGATCAGCCTGTCGCCTGGTCTGTTCATGGTGCTTGGTACCTGTACGCTGCTGTAACCGATCAAAACCTGTATCCCGTCAAAAACCAGCTGTTTCACCGGTCGTTTTTTGTACGCCGCGACTAACCCTCCCACTGGACGAATGCACAAAAATATGCTACAATTCAATATAGATATTTATACGGAGGTGTCGTGCGATGCACAGTACCAGAAAGGTCAAGGATGATCTCATTTATGTTGGCGGCAGCGACCGCCGCCTGAGCCGCTTTGAAAATTTGTTCCCGATTCCCAAGGGGGTATCCTATAACAGCTATGTGCTGCTGGATGAGAAAACCGTGCTGTTTGACACGGCGGACGAGTCCATCAGCCGTCAGTATATCGAAAACGTCGTTCACGCGCTGAACGGCCGTCCGCTGGACTACATGGTCGTTCAGCACATGGAGCCGGATCACTGTGCGATGATCGACGATATGCTGCGCCGCTATCCGGAGGCGAAGATGGTATGCAGTGCCAAGGCGGTCGGCATGTTTGCCCAGTTCTACGGAACGGACGTTGCCGCGCGTGCGCTGGTCGTCAAGGAAGGCGACAAGCTGTCCACGGGCGAGCATACGCTGCACTTTGTCATGGCACCGATGGTGCACTGGCCGGAGGTCATGGTCACCTACGACGAGAAGGATAAGATCCTGTTCTCCGCTGATGCATTCGGCACATTCGGCGCACTGGCGGGCAACATTTTCGATGACGAGATCACGTTCGACGCCACATGGATGAACGATGCCCGCCGTTACTACACCAACATTGTCGGCAAGTACGGCGTACAGGTGCAGACGCTGCTTAAGAAGGCAGCATCGCTCGATATTGAGATGATCTGCCCGCTGCATGGTCCGATCTGGCACAAGGATCTCGGCCTGCTGCTGGAGAAGTACCAGAAGTGGAGCACCTACGAGCCGGAGGATAAGACGGTCATGATCGCCTATGCGACCATGTACGGCAACACCGAGAACGCCGCAAACGTGCTCGCAGGTATGCTGGCTGACAAGGGTGTGAAGAATATCGCGATGTACGACGTGTCCGAGACCGATGTTTCCGAGCTGGTAGCCGAGAGTTTCCGCTGCAGCCATCTGGTGCTCGCCGCGCCGACCTATAACAGCGGCATTCAGCCGAAGATGGAGGCATATCTGGCCGATATCAAGGCGCTTAACCTGCAGAACCGCACGGTTGCCGTCATTGACAACGGCACCTGGGCCGCTACTGCGGGCAAGCAGATGATCGGCATGCTCGAGGGCATGAAGAACATGACCATCCTCGAGAACCCGATCTCCATCAAGTCTGCCCTGGCAGAGAATCAGCTCGGCGCACTCGAAGCACTGGCTGACGAGCTGGCAAAGCAGGTAAACGGTTAAGGCAATACCGCATAATTGAACAAGAGCGATTTGCGAGCAAATTTTGTGTACTAACGAGGCGCGGTTTTGCAGTAATACTTAATGTATTACTGTGAAATCGCAACAAAGTCAGGACACAAAATTTCCGCAAAGCGCCGCAGCTTTAATTGTGCGGTGTTGCCTTAATAATCAAATACCGGCGGCTGTCGCAATGCGGCAGCCGTTTTGCTGTATATGCAGGGGAGAGCGGCGAGGAAAAATGCCCTCCCTTCCTTTATGAAATGTATACGAAATTGATGATGTTATAGAGAAAACCCGGATTTGTCCAAGCAAACAGCAGGGAAAAGTGAAAGAGCGTCAGCGGTGCGGAACGAATGCATCTCCCGGTTTACTGTTTTCCACGGAAAGACAGGGCAAAGTGGCATGAAAAAAACGCATGAAAGCACAAAAATTTTGTGCGAACAGTGAAAAATTAAAAATTTTGTGAAATCCGGTTAAAAATATGTTGCATAATGCGTTAATAGTGCTATTATAGTACAAGGGTTGAAACAACCGCCACAATATCTAAAGTATAGAGAAATACATCAGGAGAAGAAACGAGGAATTTTTATGCTTCGGTTTTTGGAGAGCATGCAGTGGGTGCTGTTCATTTTCTTTACTGCGGCGTATGCGTACCAGATCTTTTACCTTCTGGTTGGCTTGTGGGGCAAGCAGCGCGGCGGCGTAGAAAATGCAGAGCTGCACCGTTACGCGGCGATCATTTCGGCACGCAATGAGTCCGCCGTTATCGGCAGACTGATCCGCACCTTGAAGGAGCAGGATTATCCGTCAGAGCTGCTTGATGTCATTGTTGTTGCAGATAACTGCACGGACAATACCGCTGAGGTAGCGCGCAGCGCCGGTGCGATCGTGTACGAGCGATTTAATAAGGTGCAGGTCGGCAAGGGTTACGCGCTGGACTATCTGTTCAAGCGTATTTTCGAGGAGCAGGGTGAGGATGCATACGACGCGTTTTTCGTATTCGATGCGGACAACATCGTAGATCCGCAGTTCGTCCGTGAGATGAACAAGATGTACGATACCGGCGAGTATTCCGCACTGACCAGCTATCGCAATTCGCAGAACTTCTGCGCGAACTGGATCTCCGCAGGCTATGCGCTGTGGTTCCTGCGTGAGTCGCGCTTCCTGAACCGCCCGAGAACCCGTCTGGGTGTCAACTGTGCGGTTTCCGGCACCGGTTTTCTGATTTCGGCTGATGTGCTCCGCGAGGAAGGCGGCTGGAATTATCATCTGCTGACCGAGGATATCGAGTTCTCCATCGCCAGTGCGGTCCGCGGCCGTAAGATCGGCTACTGCGGCAATGCCATCATCTACGATGAGCAGCCGGAGCATTTCCGCCAGTCGTGGGATCAGCGTCTGCGCTGGAGCAAGGGCTTCTATCAGGTGGACGCAAAGTATACCGGCGCACTGCTGCGCGGCTGTACGCGCGGCGGCAAGGCGGGCATGTCCTGCTATGATATGCTGATGACAGTTGCACCGTGCAACCTTGTTACCATCGGCTCGCTGCTGCTGGCCGTACTCCTGTGCGTGACCAGCTTCGCACAGCCGGCATACATTACATACCGCGTTATGCGTATGCTTGGCCGTATTCTGATGCTGACCGTGCGCGGCATTACGTTCAGCCTGTTTGCCTTCGGCGCGGTGACGATGATCGCCGAGTGGAAGCGCATCGCAGGTCCGGCGTGGAAAAAGGTGCTGTATACCTTTACCTTCCCGTTCTTCATGCTCACCTATGTTCCGATCTCGATCGCCGCTCTGGTCGGCAAGGTCGAGTGGAAGCCGATCCAGCATGGCATCGCCAAGGTGCAGGAGGAGCGCGAGAGCGCGTAATTGAATCAAAACAGCCGCAGGGTGTCTGCGGCTGTTTTCTTTTGCTTTTTCGAGGATTTATAATGTGAACCATAATATCATGTTATATTGTAGGGCGGCATGACCTCATGCCGCTGTTTTTTACCATTTGCAGATGTGTAATCGCAGGGGAGCGCAGTGTGCTCCCGCAGTGCGAATGAAACCTGTGCATAGAAGAATGACCGTATTCATTTAACGATACCGTGGGCGCACAATGTGCACCCCTACGGTTACAATGGTGCAAATCATTTACAGACGGCGGGGTGAGGGTATCTCGTCCTACGGATATTATATAAAATGGTGTCCGTGGTAGTTTGCGATATGGTTTTCGTCAGAAGCGGTGCGCCGAGGTCGTACCCTAGGGCACCTTCTCTTGCCCTTCGGGCAATTCACCTTGTGCCGCGCCTGCGGAGATGAAACCGCCTGTGTAGCAGCAAGGTATCTGACATTGCGAATAGTTATAGAACGACACGAAAGAAAAAATCCTCTGCCGTTCTCCTTTTCACAGCGGTCACCGGTCTCTGGCTTGCACCAGATTATCTTAGGAAAGGGGAGAAAATCAGAGGGTGGAAACCATTGGTGTCTACCCTCTTGCGCCCCTGCCGGGGAGGCAGGATTCTCTTGCTTCGCAAGCGAAAACCCTAATTTCTGGAATGATAACGAAAACCCGCTCAAACGCCGCACAATCGACTTTGCAAATTTGCTGTATAGTTTTGAACCGATCCGTCAAAAATCCATCACACGCGATTCTGACGCGAAATACAAAACGAAAACCGATGCCATCCATGTCTGCAACCGTAAAACCGCTCAAACAGGCAGAAAAAAAGAGCCGTGCTTTCGCACAGCTCTTCAAAAATTTACTTCAGCAGATATACATTTGCGTACTGCACGCCAAGCTCGTTTGCACGCTCGTGAGTGCTTACTGCAATGTCGATCTTGTTGCCCTTGATCGCTTCGCCGGTGTCCTCAGCGATGAACACGCCGTAGCCCTCGATGAATACGCGGCTGCCGAGCGGAATGACAGACGGGTCAACTGCGATCGTGCGGCCTTCGGTCAGGGTGGTGCCGGTAGCGGTCAGTGCCAGATTGTTGCCGTTGCATTCAACGCACGGATCGTAGAAGGTCAGTTTATAATTGCCAAGCGCAGTTGCATTTGCCTTGATGGCATCGCTTGCCAGATACGTTGTGGAGTAAGCTACCGGACGGGCAGTGGCTGCACTTGCGACCAGCTGGTTGTAAGCGGTCTTGGTTGCAGCGGCCTTGATCTCAGCTTCCTTCTTAGCTGCTTCTTCAGCGGCCTTTTTGGCAGCCTCAGCCTTAGCCTTCTTAGCAGCGTCCTCCTGCGCCTTCTTGGCAGCATCCTGCTGTGCCTTGAGTGCGGAAGCCTTTGCCTTCGCCATAGCCTGCTGTGCGTTGGAGATTTCGGCAGAGGTGAGCACCGTGCCGACAGAATGGTTCAGAGTGGAAGAGAGTACCGCAGTCGGCTGCTCCAGTGCAGCAGCGCCGAAGGTTGCCATCGAGCCTACCGTGAAGGTTGCCGCGAGGAACATGGCAGCATGCTTACGCAGAGAAATAGACATTTGTGTTACGCTCCTAAAAGTCAGGTGAAAACGCAGCGGGAACACTTCCCGCGCCACCGGAAAAACCGATGTTGTTTTCTGGGTTGTTACTGTTTTGTTTACGTTCTGTTTCCGAACTGTAACAAATCATACTGCATCCTCTCCGATTTGTCAAACGGTTTCATAGAATTTTGTGCACATTTCACAGAGTTTATCGCTGGATTTCGTTAATCTGTATGGCATAATTGGGCGAAAATACGGTTTTTTACGGTTAGCCGTGTAAAACGCACATCGGCGGCTTTGTTACAAACCGCAGGGATCGAAAAGGAAGTCTGCCCGGTTTGACCGGTCATTATGCAGGACACGCAGAATGGGTAAAACAGCGGGACACTGTGCATAAATAGTATATAGGTAAATTGGCTGTTTCGACGAAGCCGTACAGAGCGCTTTGGTGACTGGCTCTTTACAATTCTGCTGAGCTGTGGTATATTAAAAATAAGTGTTTGCAGTCCGTGTGGGAATGCGCTGTGCCATTTACAGCGAAAACGGACCGCATCCTTCACATGTGGATAAAGACAGACGGGATCGCATGGTCTGCCTTTTCAGAAAAGCGGAAACGACATCCGCGTACATATAATAAACAACAATCAGATAAAGGAAAGTGATAATACTATTATGAAGGAAAAACTGAAGATCATACCGCTCGGCGGTCTGAACGAGATCGGTAAGAACATGACGGTGATCGAGTACGGCAATGACATCGTAGTTATCGACTGCGGCGTTGCCTTTCCGGATGACGACATGCTGGGCGTTGACCTGGTCATTCCGGATACAACGTACCTCAAGCGCAACCTGAACAAGCTGCGCGGCTATGTGATCACCCACGGACATGAGGACCATATCGGCGCTATTCCGTATGTTCTGCGCGAGTGCAACGCACCGATCTACGCGACCCGACTGACCTGCGGCATCATCGAGACTAAGCTGTCCGAGCATAAGATGCCCCAGAAGGTCAAGATGAACCGCGTGCGCGCCGGTGATACGATTAAGCTCGGCTGCTTCAAGATCGAGTTTATCCACACCAACCACTCCATTGCGGATTCGGTTGCGCTGGCGATCACCACGCCGTTGGGCACCATCCTGCACACGGGCGACTTCAAGATTGACCTGACGCCGGTTTCCGGTGAGATGATCGACCTTGTCCGCATCGGTGAGCTGGGCAAGAAGGGACTGCTTGCGCTGATGAGCGACTCGACCAACGTCGAGCGTCCGGGCTACACGCCGAGTGAGAAAATCGTCGGCAAATCGCTCGAGAAATTTATCATGGAGAGCGACCAGCGCATCATCATTGCAACGTTCGCGTCCAATGTATCGCGTCTGCAGCAGATTCTCGACATTGCCGCCAAGGCAGGACGCAAGGTAGCCGTCTGCGGCCGAAGCATGGAGAAGATCTCCAAGGTTTCGATGGAGCTGGGTTATCTGAAGGATTCCGGCAAGGTCATGATCGACATTTCCGAGATCAAGCGCTACGCGCGCAGCCAGCTGATCATCGTATCCACCGGCTCTCAGGGTGAGACCATGTCCGCGCTGTACCGTATGGCGTACGGCAGCCACAAGCAGGTGGAGGTCAATTCCGGCGACCGTATCCTGATCGCAGCGTCTGCTATCCCGGGCAACGAGAAGTCGATCAACAACATGGTCAACGAGCTGTACAAGCAGGGCGCTGAGGTCATTTACGACCGTTCGGCAGCCATCCATGTTTCCGGCCATGCCTGCCAGGAGGATCTTAAGCTGATGCTCGGTCTGTGCAAGCCGAAGTACTTCATTCCCGTACACGGCGAGTACCGCATGCTCGTGCAGCATGCCGGTCTGGCACGCGAGATGGGTGTCAACCCGAAGAACATTCTCGTCAGTGAGATCGGCCGTCCGATCGAGATCAGCGAAAATTCGGCTCGTCTGGGTAATTCCGTGCCGGCCGGCCGTCTGCTGGTAGACGGTCTGGGCATCGGTGATGTCGGCACTGCCGTTCTGCGTGACCGCAAGCATCTGTCCGAGGACGGTCTGCTGGTTATCGTTGTCACGGTTGACGCAACGACCGGCGTTGTCATTGCGGGTCCGGATATCGTATCGCGCGGTTTCGTTTACGTCAAGGAAGCCGAGGCTCTCATGGAGGAGCTGCGTACTATTTCGCAGATGGCGCTCGACCGTTGCTCGGTAGAGAATCTGCGTGACTGGAACAGCCTGAAATCTGCCATCAAGGGCGATGTAAGTGATTACCTGTTCAAGAAGACCAAGCGCAGTCCGATGGTTCTGCCGATCATCATGGAAATCTAAATGTAAGCCAGATAAGAAAAGACACCGATTTTTTCGGTGTCTTTTTTCATATAAGCCCTATCATTAACCTTTATACATGCCGATCTTGCACAGCTCTTTAATCATATCCGGCACGGTCTGACCGGCAATCTCGAGCCGCTCTGCGGCGCCGGGTTTCTCCTCAGAGAACGTATCCCATGCGGTGACAAGATGTCCGGTCGGCTCCATGCCGTACTTTTTCAGCAGGGGAACGAAACGCTTTGCGGTCTCACTGTAAATGGACAGAACCTTGTACTTCTGTACGAAAAGCTCCTCCTCGGTGGTCAGAGAGCCAATGGCGAATGCCGAAAGACCGTCCTGATACAGCAGCTCGCCGTAGCCGTCTAAAATCATGGTCAGCTGCTTTTTCGTCATGCCGTCCAGATACCAGACCTCATCGCTTTCCGCATCCGGATGGATGGCAAGGAACAGCGGCTCGTCCAGCTCGGCGTAGAACGAATGAACAAAGTCGCTCAGCTTCTCAAAGCTGAGGTTTGCGGTGATGGTGTTGCCGTCCAGCTCGTACTGCTCGGACAGCTTTTCGGGGAACGGAACGGTCACGCCTGCAGCGGTTTGAAACATAGAAATATCTCCTTATATATAATGTATAAAAATGCGGTTTACAGTCGAATGCTGATCTCGCCCGAGGACAGGGCATTCACCTGTCCGTCTGCGGTTTTCACCAGCAGATGTGCATTCTCGTCCAGTCCGATGCACTCGGCTTCGTAGCGGCCTGCCGGACTGCTGACCGTTACCGGACGGTTAATGCAGCACAGTCGTTCGCGGTACTGCTCAAGCAGCTCGGGTTCCTTGCCCTGCTCGAGCAGCAGGTACACATCCTCGAAGTGGTTGAGGACAGCGGCGGCCAGTTCGGCTCTGCGGGGCGGCTTGCCGAAGTCACTGATGGCACCCGCGACCGCCTGTACTTCCTCGGGCCACGCCGGATTGGGCTGCAGATTGATGCCGATGCCGACCACAAGCGAGCTTACCGTGCCGGTTTCACCCTCGATCGTCGCTTCCGTGAGGATGCCGCACAGTTTGCGTCCGTTCATCAGCACGTCGTTCACCCATTTGATTTGCGGCGTGAAGCCAGCTGTCTGCTCAATGGCGCGCACGACCGCGATCGCCGCCGAAATGGTGACGAACGACAGGTGCGACAGCGGCAGTGTCGGATGCAGCAGGATGGTCATGTACACGCCGGTGTCGGCAGGGGAGACGAACGTGCGTCCGAGCCGTCCGCGCCCGCCGGTCTGCTCCTCGGCAAACAGCGTGAAGCCGTGCTTTCTGCCGAGATACTGCTCCTTCATCGTTGTGTTGGACGAGGTAAGCGACGGCTCGACCAGGATTTCGCGTCCGATGACCGCGGTATCGAGCAGTGCGTCAATGCCTGCGGCGGTCAGGCTGTCGTCATCCAAGGCCAGGCGATAGCCTTCTCCGGTCACGGCGTCAATGGCAAGGCCGCTCTCGCGCAGTGCAGCGATCGCCTTGTGCACCGCCGCACGGGATACGCCAAGCTGCTCGGCGAGCCGTCCGCCGGAAAGGCGGGTGCCTCGTGCCTGTTCGAGTGCCTGCAAAACGGCGTCCTTCACGGTCAATTCGATCATCTCCATCATTAAAATGCTAATCTCTATTGTAAACGAAAAAAGAAGATAGTACAATACTATCATGCAAAACAATGGGCGGCATAACGGAAAATCCATGCCGCAATGGAGGAAAATACCTTGAAGACCAAGCAAGAGATACTGACCGCGCTTGCACATAGCGGCGACGATAAGCTGCTGCTGGCAGGACTGCTTGACAAGGAGCAGACGTGTGAGCAGCGCGGTTATCTGACCCATACCAAGTTCCTCGACCTCAAGCAGCGGGCGCTGTGCACGGATGCGGTGCGCCTTGCCGGAGCGACCGGTCATGCACTGTTCTGGGGCGGCTATGAGGACGCGGAACGCGGGATCTATCTGTTTTATCCGGATTACATGGATGCCGAGAGCGCAAAGCTGTCCGCTCCGCTGGCGCTGCTGCGCGCCCGCAAGCGCAGGGAGGACACGCTCACGCACCGCGACTACCTCGGTTCGCTGATGGGCCTGCAGATCGACCGTTCGGTGGTCGGTGACATTCTCGTGCACGAGGAAGGCGCAGACATCATCGTGCTCGAGGATATGGCGGAGTTCATCCTCATGCACTTCGCCAAAGCGGGCCGCAAACAGCTTTCGCTGACACGCGAGGATCTCAGCGACCTGAAGCATGCGGCAGTCGAGGAAAAACGGGGGACCGGTTCGGTGGTGTCGCCCAGACTGGACAGCGTAGCCGCTCTGATTTTTGGCCTGCCGCGCAAGGACGCACAGGCGAGGATCGAGAAGGGACTGGTGTTCGTCAACAACACACCCTGTATGAAGCCGGAGCACCAGATTACGGAAGGCGACCGTCTGACTGTGCGCGGCGTCGGCCGTGCGCGCGTGGAGGCGTTCGGCGGTACGAGCCGTAAAGGACGAATTTTCCTCGAATATGTCCGAAATGCGTAAATATTGGCAGAATGTGTCCGGCAAAGCCTGTTGTCAACTCTCATTGTCTATGTTATACTTTAGGCAATACCAAACGATTAAAGCTGCGGCGCTTTACGGAAATTTTGTGTCCTGATGTCGTTGTGATTTTTTGCAATACCTCGTATTGCTGCAAAACCACGCCTAATCAGTACGCAAAATTTGCTCGTAAATCGCTCTTGTTCAATCATTTGGTATTGCCTGTAACCCACATACGAGGTGTATCTTATGAAAAAACGTTTATTATCTGCATTCCTGTGTGCGGCGATGCTGGCAACGATGATACCGGCAGCATTTGCCTCCGATCTGGACGGACACTGGAGCAAAAACTTTATCGAATATCTGGATGATGAGGGCATCATCAATCCGAGTGCGACCACCGGCAAGTACGAGCCGGAGCGCAAGGTCACTCGTGCGGAGTTTATGCGTTATGTCAACCGCGCGTTTCACTTCACAGAGAAGGCAAGCATTTCGTACAGCGATGTGCAGTCCAACTCGTGGTACTACGACACGGTGCGCATTGCCGAGAAGTACGGCTACATCAACGGCACCGGCAACGGCAGGATGAATCCGGAGGGTTATGTCACCCGTGAGCAGGCGGCGGTTATCCTCGGACGGCTGTACAAGGCCGATCCGGGCAATGTAAAACCGGCAAACCTGTCTTTTAAGGATAAGGCGAAGGTTGCAACGTGGTCGGCAGGCTACGTCAAGGCGGCTGTGGACAAGGGCATCATCACCGGCTACAAGGATAACACCTTCAAGCCGACCAAGGTCATCACCCGCGCAGAGCTGGCGAAGATCCTGTACTATTACCTTGGAACCTCGCTTTCGACGGCCGGCAAAGCCTATACCGGCTCCGACCTCAAGAGCGATACCGCGAACGTCACCATCTCGGAAAGCTGCACGCTGTCCGATGCGACGATCGACGGCGATCTGTACCTGACCGAAGGTCTAGCCTCGGATGCGGTACAGCTGAATGACGTGTACGTCAAGGGTACGATCATCGTAGCCGGCGGCGCGGTAACAATGACGAATACAATGAGCGACCACATCGTTGTGTCCTCGCCTATGGGTCGCCTGCTGCAGGTTACTGCGGCAGGCGCCGCTCGTTTTCCGAACACGGAGGTCCGCAGCACAGCGGTGCTCTACGAGAAAAAGCTGACCACCGCAGGCTATGAAGGCTTCGCGGATGTAAAAATAAACGGCGATAAGAAGGTTTCGCTGACGCTGGATGCGGATATCAATCATCTGGAGCTGGATACCGAATCCACGGTTTCCACCACCGCGAATGCGTCGGTCTACCGCATGACCGCCAGCAAGCCTGCATCTGTCACCGGCTACGGCACGATCTATCAGGCGGATATCAAGAGCAGCGGCGTGAGTTTTGCCAGCAGCGTGCAGGTCTCCGGCTACACGATCGCAAACGGCGTGACCGCCACCGCAGGCGGGCAGACGCTCACGGGCAGCGTGACGGCGGCTGTTTCGCCGGAAAGCATAGCGGTCGATCTGAATAACCTCTCTGCACTGGGCAAAAATGTTGCAGTTACCGTTCCGAATGGGCTGAAAATCCAGAAGATTGAAAATAACGGCGCACCTCTTGCCGCAGGCACGGACTATACGCAGACCTCGACCGGAGCCGCCATCAGCGCGGACTGGCTGGGCAGGCTGCCGCGCGGAAGCTACAAGCTGACGCTGACGCTCTCGGACGGCAAAACGGCAGCAATCGCCATTGCGGTTACCGATTCTTCGGTGAGCGAAAATGTGCAGAATGCGTCTTTTGACCGCTATTACAAGTCGGAAAAGTACGCGGATGTGCACACACGTCTGAGCGGCGCCAATACCTCGGAGGATATCCGGGATGTGGTGCTCGGTCTGTCGAGCATCGACTACACGTTCGATTCCTCGACGCGTTCGCTCATCCTGCCGCGCGGTGTGCTGGCGCAGCTTCGAGCGGGCAGCTACACCATCAGCGTTGAGCTGAAAAACGGCAAGACCGAGGCATTCACCCTGACCGTGCGCGATTCCGCACCGACCGGCGAAAGCTGGGCGGTCGAGGAGTACAACACGTTCTCGCCGAGCGAACCGAAGTTCACGCTGCCGCTGACGCGCACAAGCGTGCGTACGGTGACCGTGCAGAACAACGGCGTGACCGAAACGCTCAGCGCAGGCAGCGATTACACGATCAGCGGTCAGACGCTGACGCTGAAAAAGTCTGCGCTCGAGCGTTACCGCAAGGACGGTACGGCTGTCGTATTCAGCGCCGATCTGGCGGACGGCACGACTTATGCCCTCGTTATCGACTATGTAAAGCGAAAGTAACTTCTTGTAAAGGAGCGTGATGAAATGAAAAAGGCAGCAGGCTTTATCGTTTTACTGATTTTCATGACGGGATTGATCGGCTGCAGTGGAAAAACGGTCAAGCTGGACTTACCGTTTACAGCCGATGATGTGGAAAGTGCTGTAATGTATCATTTCGAGGGCGTTCCTATAGAGGCAGAGAAGAAAATCGTTACAGAAAAAGATGATATCAAAGCGCTGTACGAGCGGCTGGAAGGTCTGCCGCTCAAAGATAAGACGATAGATGATAGCGGTGACGGAGGAGATGTGACCAGTTTTCGGTTTCAGCTTTCGGACGGGACCGACTATGAACTGCTCTATGTCTGCAGCGGCGTGAAAAACGGCTATCTGGCTTCGCAGACAGGCGGATTTCGCTATTTCACACGTGCGGATATCGGCGCCTGCTGGAATGGCTTGAATCAAGAGTTTATGGCAGAACCTGCCGATCAGAGCGAACTGCCGGGATATGATCCGACATAAAGGCATAAAAACCCTCCGTATGAAACCATACGGAGGGTTTTCTCTATCTTACGGGCACGCTCAGCGCTCACACTTCCAGAAATACGCCGAGTACGGCGGCAATTCACTTCCACCGCCGAAGTCGTGCATTTCTCCGGTAATGAGGTCCGCAGCACGGCCGCAGCGTGCGTCAAAGTGTGCGTGGTACGGCTGCTCGTCAATGTTTACGGCAACGAGCACGCGTTCGCCGTCTGTCTCGCGCTCCCAGATGCACTGCTTGTTGGTGAGCACAAGCTGCTTGAAGCCGCCGTAGCAAAGCGCGCGGCTTTCACGGTGCGCCTTCGCCATTGCGGTGATACGGGTGGTCAGGTCGTTCACGATCGGCTGCTCGAACGAGGGGCGCAGAGCGTCATCGCCGTCCTGCTTTTTGCCCTCGGCGCCCCATTCGCTGCCGTAGTAGATGCACGGAATGCCGGGCATGCCGAACAGCAGCGCGTAGATCAGCGGCAGATGCGCCGGATTCTGCAGAATGGACGCAACGCGCGTGACGTCATGGTTATCCACAAACGAAAGCAGGTGCTTGCCTTTATACAGCGTCCAGTTTTCCGGACCGAACTGGCGCAGCAGCGAATGCGTGATCTCAAACAGGTTGTAGCTGTTCATCGAGGAATACAGACCCTTGTAGCACTCGTAATTCGTGCAGGAGTGCAGCATGCCGTCTCCGACAAACTGGTTGTAATCGCCGTGGAGCAGTTCGCCGACGAGGAAAAAGTCGGGCGAGAGCGAGTCGCAGAAGCCGCGCAGCGCACGGATGAAATCCTTGTCGAGACAGTACGCCACGTCCAGCCGCAGACCGTCAATGCCGAATTCGTCCTTCCACTGGCGGATACACTCGAAAATGTGGTGCTGCACATCCGGATGGCGCAGATTGAGCTTTACCAGCTCGAAATGACCTTCCCAGCCCTCGTACCAGAAGCCGTCATTGTAGTTTGAATTGCCGTCAAAGGAGATGTGGAACCAGTCCTTGTAGGGGGAATTCCATTTTTTCTCCTGCACATCCTTGAACGCCCAGAAACCGCGTCCGACGTGATTGAATACGCCATCCAGCACAACTTTGATGCCGTGCTCGTGCAGCATTTTGCAGACGGCGGCGAAATCCTCGTTGGTGCCGAGACGGCAGTCCACCTTGCGAAAATCGCGGGTGTCGTAGCCGTGGCTGTCGGATTCAAAAATCGGGGAGAAGTATACGGCATTGCAGCCGAGCGACGCGATATGCTCCGCCCAGTCGCTGACCTTGCGGATGCGCGGAACGGTCACGCCGTCGTTTACGCGCGGCGCACCGCAGAAGCCGATGGGATAGATCTGATAAAATACGCTTTCGTATGCCCACATGAAAAACACTCCTTTACAGCGGGTGGCATTTTCAGTATAATAAAAGTGAATAAGAAATGCAAGCGATTTGTGATAAAAATTATGCAAGATGGCGATAAAATGCGAAAAAATTCTTATGTTGCGGGATTGGGGATTTGTCTGCTTTTATGCGCTTGCGGTCAGCAAAAGCCGATTAGATTGCTTGCCGACGCAGAAATTGTGTCCACAGACAGCCGAAATCAAACAATCACTGTGCGGGATGCGGGAGGTATGACAACGAGAAGGCGTAGGCGCAGACCGAGACCGTTCACGCCGAGTCTGTCGAGCGAATGAGACAAAAATCTGCGCAGGATTGAAAAAACACTTGCAATCCGCCACATGATATGATATTATAGTCGAGTAACAATGAACACGGGCATTCCTCTGCTCATTTATGGGTTTACGATGCGGCAAGAATGTCTAAGACGAAAGGAAGACTAAAAAATGGATCTCGTTAAAGTCCTGTCCGAGCAGCAGCTCAAGAGCGATCTGCCCACTCTGAAGATCGGTGATACCGTTAAGGTACACGCAAAGATCAAGGAGGGCAACCGCGAGCGTATTCAGGTATTCGAAGGCATCATCATTGCTAAGAAGCACGCTGGCGTAAACCAGACCGTAACCGTTCGCCGCATTTCTTACGGCGTAGGCGTAGAGAAGACCTTCCCGGTACATTCCCCGAACGTTGCTAAGTTCGAGGTTGTTCGCAGCGGTAAGGTTCGCCGTGCTAAGCTGTACTACCTGCGCGGCCGCGTAGGCAAGGCTGCTAAGATCGCAGAGAAGGTTTAATTCTAACATTACAACCGAACAAAAACGGGGAGCTTTTGCTCTCCGTTTTTTGTTTTCACTTGCGCATACGCTGTATTATCGCTATAATAATATTGTATGCTATCTTTTTGATGGAGGAAATCATAATGCAGCAAACCGAAAATAAAAAGAGTGAGGGACGCTTCTCGAGCGAGCTGTTCGGCTGGGGCGAATCCTTGATGGCTGTTCTGGTGTTCTTCGTGGTCGTATTCACGTTTTTCGTGCGCCTGATCGGCGTGGACGGCATGAGCATGTACCCGACCCTCGAGGATCACAGCATCATGCTGGTAAGCAACCTGAACTATACGCCCGAGCGCGGAGACGTTGTCGTGCTGCGCAAGGAGGGTTTTTACAACAATCAGCCGATCGTCAAGCGCATCATTGCGACCGGCGGCGATACGGTGGACATTGATCCTGTAACCGGCGACGTGAGCGTCAACGGCGAGGTTCTCGATGAGCCGTATATCAACGAAACGATCGACGTACTCGAGCATATGGGCGATCTGACCTATCCGCAGACCGTACCGGAGGGCTGCGTGTTCGTCATGGGCGACAACCGCAATGCCTCTACCGACAGCCGCGACAGCCGTCTCGGCATGGTGGATGAGCGCTACATCCTCGGTCATGTGCAGAGCGTGGTTTTCCCAATCAGCGATTTTGGAACGGTGAAGTAATATGAATATTCAATGGTATCCCGGACATATGACAAAGACCCGCCGGCAGATGGCGGAGTATATCAAGCAGGTGGACGCGGTCTGCGAGGTCGTGGACGCACGCATTCCGCAGGTGTCCCGCAATCCGGATATGGATGAGATTGCAGCAGGCAAGCCGCGCATGATGATCCTCAACCGCATCGACCTGGCCGACCCGAACATGACGGCTGTCTGGGCGAAGCATTTCCGTGAGCAGGGCATGGCGGTCATCCAGACCGACAGCCGCAGCGGCAACGGCACGCAGGCGTTCTCCGGTGCGGTTCGCACGCTGCTGGCGGACAAGATCGCCCAGTGGAACGAAAAGGGTCTGGTCGGCAAGTCCGTCCGCGTGATGGTCGTCGGCATCCCGAATGTGGGCAAATCCACGTTCATCAACCGCATTCTCGGCAGAAAATCTGCCAAGGCGGCAGATCGTCCGGGTGTAACGCGCGGCAGCCAGTGGTTCCGCGTGGAGAGCGGCATTGACCTGCTCGACACCCCGGGCATCCTGTGGCCCAAGTTCGACGATGAGCGCGTCGGTATTCTGCTGGCGTGCACGGGTGCGATCAAGGACGATATTCTGGACGTTGAGACGCTCGGCTGTAAGCTGATGGAGCTGCTCGCAGAACAGGCGCCGCAGACCATCATTGACCGCTACAGCATCGCCATCCCGGAGGAGGAGTGCGATTTCCTCGGTTATGAGCTGCTGCAGCAGGCGGGCAGGCGCCGCGGTTTTCTGCTGCGCGGCGGTGAGATCGACACCGAGCGCATGGCGCGCATCCTGCTCGATGAGTTCCGCGGCGGTGTTCTCGGCCGCATTACGCTCGAGAAGCCGGAATAAACCAACATTTCGAGGGCGAACCGCAGTGTTCGCCCTTGGTTTTAGGAGAGACAAACATGACTTGGGAATACGAAGAAAAAGCATGGGCGAACGGCTACGGCTCGGTGTGCGGCGTGGATGAGGCCGGACGCGGTCCGGTCGCCGGACCGGTGTGCGCTGCTGCGGTCATCCTGCCCGCCGGAATCGTCATCGAGGGGCTGAACGACTCGAAAAAGCTCAGCGAAAAGAAACGAGAGAAGCTGTTCGACGAAATCACGGAAAACGCGCTTGCGTGGTCGGTTTCGCTCGTGGACGAGCGGGTGATCGACGAGATCAATATCCTGCAGGCGACTTACCGCGCGATGAAGCAGGCGGTGGACGGTCTGACACGTCCGGCGGATTTTGTCTATGTGGACGGCAACCGCTCGCAGGGACTCGAGCAGCCGCACGAGTGCGTGGTCTCCGGCGATGCAAAAATCCCGTCTGTTGCGGCAGCGTCCATTATCGCCAAGGTAACGCGAGACCGCCTAATGCGTCAGTTCGCCGAGCAGTACCCGCAGTACGGCTTCGAGAAGCACAAGGGCTACGAGACCAAGGCGCACGATGAGGCCCTGCTCGAACACGGCCCGTGTCCCATCCACCGGATGACGTTTTTGAAGAAATTTTACGAAAAGCATCCGGATGCACCGCGATGAAGGGCGCGTGGGGAGAAAAAGCGGCTCGGCTGTACCTCGAAAAGCGCGGCTGGCACACGGCAGCGACGAATTTCCACACCCGGTTCGGTGAGATTGACATTATCGCGGAGAACGCGCAGTATGTTATCTTTGCGGAGGTCAAGACGCGCAAAAACGCTCGCTACGGTCCGGCGTGCGAAGCCGTCACACCGGCCAAGCAGGCGAAGATCATCGCCGCTGCGCAGGCGTGGCTGCAGGAGCACCCGACCGAAAAGCAGCCGCGGTTTGACGTGATCGAGGTTTACGGCGAGGAAAACGCATCGGTTCCGCCGCGCATCAACCATCTGGAAAACGCCTTTGGAGGGTGAGTATGAAGCTGTTTGATCTGCACTGTGACACCATTTACGAGTGCTGCGAGACAGGGAAACACCTGCGGGAGAACGATTTACATATCAATTATGCAGCAGCGCACAGGTATCAGCCGTATGTGCAGTTTTTCGCGCTGTTCTGCGGCGCGAGACAGCCGTATTCGCCGGAAACGCGCGACTGTCTGCTCGATACGCCCGCCGATGAGCGGTTCGACCGCATGCTGGCAACTGCCAGGCGCGAGTTTGCCGCCAACGCAGACTGGCTGACGTTCTGCCGCTCGGCGGCGGATATTCGGGCGGCTGTGGACAGCGGAAAGGCGGCGGCGCTGCTGTCCATCGAGGGCGCGGAGCTGCTGCCCGACCGGACGGACGCGCTTGACTATGTTTACGACGCCGGTGTGCGTCTTATCACGCTGACATGGAATTACCGCAGCCGATTCGGCTGCCCGTCCGCCATCGACCAGAACGAGGGTCTGACCGAGCTGGGCAAGCAGCTGGTCCGCGACTGCGGCGAGAAGGGGATCATCGTGGACGTGTCGCACCTGTCCGACCGCGGCTTCCGGGACGTGTGCGAGGCAACCGATCGTCCGTTCGTTGCGACGCACAGTGACTCTCGTGTGCTGTGCCGCAACTCGCGCAACCTGACCGATGAGCAGTTCGCTGAGATTGCAAACCGCAGGGGACTGGTCGGCGTCAACCTGTACACGCCGTTCCTCGTGCGGCAGAGCGATTCGGTGATCGATGACGCCATCGACCATATCGAGCGTTTCATCGGCATGTACGGTGAGAAGATAGTGGCTCTTGGCTGCGATTTTGACGGCTGTGATACCCTGCCGATCGGCATTGACGGTCTGGCGGATATGTACCGTCTGGCAGACCGCATGTTGACACTTGGCTACAAGCAGGAAACGGTCGATGGGCTGTTTTATGACAACGCATTCAACTTTATGCAGAAAATGTTGTGACAGGACGGCAGAATTTCCACGGAATTGCCTATTGCCCAAACATACATATTTGCTATACAATAGAAGGAGCAATCAAAACCACTGCGGAGGTTGTAAAAATATGGATTATGTAAGCACAAGAAATAAGGAGCGCAAGGTTTCCGCGGCATACGCCATCGCCAACGGTATCGCACCGGACGGCGGCCTGTACTGCCCGACCGCGTTTCCCGCGCTTACCGACGCGGATTGGAAAACGCTTGCGGAGAGCGATTACAAGGGCCGCTCGGCGCTCATTCTCGGCAAGTTCCTGACCGACTTCACGGCGGAGGAGCTGGCGGACTTTGCGTCCAAGGCTTACGCCGATGAAAAGTTCGGCGGCGCAGATACCGCACCGGTGGTAAAGCTGGGCGAGGGCAAGAACCTGCTCGAGCTGTGGCACGGTCCGACCTGCGCGTTCAAGGATATGGCGCTGCAGATGCTGCCGCACCTGCTCACCGCGTCCCTGCGCAAGACCGGCGAGACCCGTACCGCCTGCATTCTGGTCGCTACCTCGGGTGACACCGGCAAGGCAGCGCTCGACGGCTTCCACGATGTACCGGGCACCAAGATCATGGTGTACTATCCGGTGGACGGTGTATCGCCCATGCAGAAGCTGCAGATGGTAACGCAGGAAGGCAAGAACGTCGAGGTCGTAGCTATCCACGGCAACTTTGACGATGCCCAGAGCGCGGTAAAGCGCATCTTCACCGATGAGGATACCCGCGCAGCGCTCGACAAGGACGGTATGATGCTGTCCTCGGCAAACTCCATCAACTGGGGCCGTCTGGCGCCGCAGATCGCGTACTACGTTTCCGCGTACTGCGATATGGTTGCCGCAGGCACCATTGCACAGGGCGACAAGATCAACGTCTGCGTACCGACGGGCAACTTCGGCAACATCCTTGCGGCATACATCGCCAAGAAGATGGGTCTGCCGGTCAACAAGTTCATCTGCGCGTCCAACCGCAACAACGTGCTGACCGACTTCTTCAAGAAGGGCGGCGAGTACAACCGCAACCGTGATTTCTTCACCACCACGTCTCCGTCGATGGACATCCTGATTTCGTCCAACCTCGAGCGTCTGCTGTTCTTCGCTTCCGACTTTAACGACAAGCTGGTAGCCGAGCTGATGAACAAGCTGAACACCGAGGGCAGCTACAAGGTAGCCGAGGATGTATTCGCCAGGATCGAGGCGGAGTTCGACGCAGGCTGCTGCGATGACAGCCATGCGGCTGATACCATCAACAAGCTGTGGAAGGACGAGAACTACCTGTGCGATACGCACACCGCAGTTGCCGTTCGTGTATACGAGGACTACCGCGCACGCACCGGCGACGAAACGCCGACCGTGATCGCGTCCACCGCGTCTCCGTTCAAGTTCTGCCGCTCGGTCATCGAGGCGCTCGGCGGCACGCTCGAGAACGATGACGTTACCCAGCTGGAGGTGCTCTCTCAGCTGACGGGTGTACCGGCACCCGCTCCGCTTGCCGCTCTGGCAGGCAAGACGCCGCGCTTTGACCGCGTGGTAGACAAGGCCGACATTCTGTCCACCGTCGGTCTGCTCAAGGATCTGTAATGGCGCTCTATACGCTTGCCGATCTGCACCTTGCCGCCGATGTAGCCAAGCCGATGGATATTTTCGGCGGCCGGTGGCAGGGGCACACGGAAAAGATCATCAAAAACTGGCGTGCGCTTGTCGCGCCGGAGGACACCATTGTTTTGGGCGGGGATATTTCGTGGGGCATCAACCTTGCGGAAGCGAAAGGCGATTTTGCGCTGATCGACTCGCTGCCGGGCAAAAAGATCATTTTGAAGGGCAACCACGATCTGTGGTGGGAAACCGCCTCCAAAATGCACCGTTTCTTAGATGAAAACGGATTTACTACCATTGATTTTCTGCATAACAACTGTTTTTTCTATGAAAAGACCGCGCTGTGCGGCACGCGCGGCTGGCCCTTTGAGGAGGACTTCGCCGACCCGCACAACGAGAAGATCTTCAAGCGCGAGCTGCTGCGGCTCGAAGCATCGCTCAAGCTCGGCGCTGCCGCAGACCCGGAGGAGATTCTCTGCTTCCTGCATTATCCGCCGCTTTACGCGTCCTACCGCTGCGGTGAGATCATCGAACTGCTGCATAAGTACGGTGTAAAGCGCTGTATTTACGGACATTTGCACGGGAAAAGCCTGAGTCATGCCGTAACAGGTGAGCAGGAAGGAATAGAATGGAAGCTCGTCTCCGGAGATTTTGTGGATTTTATCCCGATTTTTCTGAAAAAATAGAAAAAACTATGGAAATTCTCAAAATAATCTGGTAGAATGATTTAGATACAATCGAAAGTAAGTAAGGAGATTGGCAACATGGAACTGAAAAACACTGAAAAGCAGGAGCACAGCGTCGTTGCTCTGACTATCGAGATCACCAAGGCTGAGTTTGAAGCAGCTAAGGACAAGGCATTCAAGAAGACCGGCAAGAACATCACCGTTCCGGGCTTCCGCAAGGGCAAGGCACCGCGCAAGATGATCGAGAAGCTGTACGGCGAAGGCGTGTTCTTTGAAGAAGCTTTCAATATCATTTACCCGGATGCTATGGAAATGGCTGTCGAGAAGTCCGGCATCAAGCCGGTCGGCCGTGCAGACGTTGATCTGGGCGACCCGGCAGAAGAGGGCGGCCTGACCATCATCGCCAAGGTACCGGTTGAGCCGGAAGTTGAGCTCGGCGAGTACAAGGGCATCGAGGTTGAGAAGGAGACCGTTAAGGTTCTGCAGGCAGACGTTAAGGCAGAGCTGAACCGCATGGCTCAGCGCAACGCCCGCACCGAGACCGTAGAGCGCAAGGCTAAGAAGAACGATACCGTTGATATCGACTTCGAAGGCTTTGTAGACGGCGTTGCATTCGAGGGCGGCAAGGCAGAGCATCACGAGCTGACTCTGGGCTCCGGCGCATTCATCCCGGGCTTCGAGGATCAGCTGATCGGCTGCAAGGCTGGCGACGAGAAGGACGTAGTTGTTACCTTCCCGGAGGAGTACCACGCTAAGGAGCTGGCAGGCAAGGAAGCTACCTTCAAGTGCAAGGTGCACAAGGTTGAGGAGACCATCCTGCCGGAGATCGACGACGAGTTTGCAAAGGACGTTTCCGACACCTGCGAGACCCTCGACGATCTGAAGAAGGAGATCACCGAGCGCCTGAAGGCAGAGCGTCAGGAAGCTGCTGACAACGCTTTCGAGGAGAAGGTTCTGGACGCTGTAATCGACGGCATGAAGGCTGACATTCCGGCTGCAATGATCGACGCTCAGGTTGACACCATTGTACAGGACTTCGGCTACCGTCTGCAGATGCAGGGCATGGGCCTCGAGCAGTACCTCAAGATGACCGGCACTGAGATGGGCGCATTCCGCGCAATGTTCCAGAGCCAGGCAGAGCGTCAGGTTAAGACCCGTCTGGCACTGCAGAAGGTTGTTGAACTGGAAGGCATTACTGTTTCCGACACGGAACTCGAGGAAGAGTATGCTAAGATGGCAGAGCAGTACAAGATGGAAGTCGAGAAGGTTAAGGCCATCGTATCCAAGGAAGCTCTGGAGGGCGATCTGAAGATCTCGAACGCGCTCGAGTTCATCAAGAAGAACGCCAAGGTTAAGAAGGCAGCAAAGAAGAAGGCTGCTGAGGAGACCACCGAGGAGACCGCAGAGTAATTTCTGCTGATTCCCCAAAGCGCGCAAACAACAGCAAACCAAACGCTTAGCGTTGGTTCATAAGAAAAGCGCGAGCGACGCTCGCGCTTTTTCACCTATATTCAAGGAGGACAAAATCTGCGCTTTTTCGCAGCTTATCCACCTTGCTGAAAGGAGTTTTCCCAAGTGAGTTTAGTCCCTATGGTCGTAGAGCAGACCGGCCGCGGCGAGCGTTCGTTTGATATTTACTCCCGTCTGTTGAATGACCGCATTATCATGCTGTGCGATGAAGTAAACGACACGACCGCTTCTCTGGTCGTGGCTCAGCTGCTTTATCTGGAAGCACAGGACCCGGATAAGGATATTTCGCTGTATATCAACAGCCCCGGCGGCTCCGTAACCGCAGGTATGGCGATTTATGACACCATGAATTATATCAAGTGCGATGTTTCGACCATCTGCATTGGCATGGCGGCTTCCATGGGTGCATTTCTGCTGTCCTCGGGCGCCAAGGGCAAGCGCTACGCGCTGCCGAATGCTGAGATCATGATCCATCAGCCGTCCGCCGGCACGCAGGGTCAGATCACTGATATGGCGATCCACCTGAAGCGCCTTGAGATCATCAAGAAGCGCATGAACAAGATCCTGTCCGAAAATACCGGCAAGCCGGTTGAGACCGTGACGGCTGACTGCGAGCGCGATAACTTCATGACCGCGGACGAGGCTGTTGCATACGGCCTGATCGACAAGGTATTCGATAAGCACTAAGGCAATTCTGCATTGTCGTAATTGTAATTTTTTTCGTAGTATAGAGGTGGCATATGCCAAGTTATGATGATGGAAAAGAACTGAAATGCTCGTTCTGCGGCAAGCCGCAGAGCCGCGTGCGCAAGCTGATCGCAGGACCGAACGTATATATCTGCGATGAGTGTATCGGCGTATGCACCAGCATTCTGGATGACGAGCTGGATCTCATGCCGGAGTACGAGCCGCAGAGCCATGCACTCGTAAAACCCGAGCACCTGCCGACGCCGCAGGAGCTGAAAAAAGTGCTCGATGAGTACGTTATCGGTCAGGATCGTGCGAAGATTGCCCTTTCGGTTGCGGTTTACAACCACTACAAGCGCATCTACCATCCGGAGACCGAGGTAGAGCTGCAGAAGTCCAACATCCTGATGCTGGGTCCGTCCGGCTCGGGCAAGACGCTGCTGGCACAGACGCTGGCCAAGACTCTGCAGGTTCCGTTCGCAATCGCGGACGCGACCACGCTGACCGAGGCCGGTTACGTCGGTGAGGATGTCGAGAACATCCTGCTGCGACTGATTCAGGCGGCGGACTTTGATGTGGAGCTGGCAGAGCACGGCATTATCTACGTCGATGAGATCGACAAGATTGCCCGCAAGAGCGAAAACCCGTCCATCACCCGCGATGTTTCGGGTGAGGGCGTACAGCAGGCACTGCTGAAAATGCTCGAGGGCACGGTTGCCAACGTACCGCCGCAGGGCGGCCGCAAGCATCCGCATCAGGAGTTCATTCAGATCGACACGACCAATATTCTGTTTATCTGCGGCGGTGCATTCGATGGTATCGAGGGTATCATCCAGAAGCGCACCGGTAAGCAGGGGATGGGCTTCGGTTCTGAGGTAAAGGGCAAGGAGGACGAGCAGACCGACCGTCTGCTGGCCAAGATCGAGCCGCATGACCTGATGAAGTTCGGCCTGATTCCCGAGCTGATCGGCCGTCTGCCGGCCATCGTTTCGCTCGATACGCTGGATAAGGACGCACTCGTCCGCATCCTGCAGGAGCCGAAGAACGCACTGGTCAAGCAGTACGAAACGCTGTTCGCAATGGACGGCGTAGAGCTGAAGTTCCAGCCGGAGGCACTCGAGCGTGTGGCTGAGGTTGCACTCGAGCGCAAAACGGGTGCCCGCGGTCTGCGCGGTGTGCTGGAGAACGTGATGACCGATATCATGTTCCGTATTCCGTCCGACGAGACCGTCTGCCGCGTGGAGATCACGCCGGGCGTTGTGGACGGTACCGGTGAGCCGGTTGTCGAGCACGGCGAACGCACGGCTGTTCCGGCGGAAAAGAAGCCGCCGAAAAAGGCTTCGCGCAGAAAGCCGACCAAGAGCGCATAACCAATCAAAACCAATACGGGCGGGGAACGAGATTCCCGCCCGTATTTTTAACGTTCAACGCCTTTACAAACCCCGGAAGATATACTATACTGAAACTAATAGACAATTTTCCGTGCAAGGAGAAACGAACATATGACAGAGCTTAACGGAATCGTCCTCAGCCGCCTGCCGGTGCTGCCGCTGCGCGGACTGACGGCGTTCCCTAATATGATCGTCCACTTTGATGTGGGCAGAATGATGTCGATTCGCGCACTGGAAGCGGGGATGAAGAACGGCCAGACCATCTTCCTGACCGCGCAGCGCGAACTGAAAACCGATACGCCGACGCCGAGCGACCTGTACCAGATCGGCACGATCTGCCAGATTCGTCAGATCCTGCGTCTGCCGGGCGACAATATCCGCGTGCTGGTCGAGGGCAAGACCCGCGCACTCGCGCACAACTTTATCGCCGCCGAGAAGGACGAGGACTGCATGTATGCCGAGGTTGAGGAACTCGAGGACTACGTTTACGGCGTGACCGAACGCCGCGCGCAGGCACTCGTGCGCACTGCACAGGAGCGCTTCGGTGAGTACGCGCAGTATGCGTCCCGCCTGTCGCCCGATGTGGAGCTGACCGTAGCCGAGGGCGGCGATCCGGGCTATCTGGCAGATTATATCGCCCAGAATATTCCGGTCGATGTGGCAGCCAAGCAGGAGATCCTCGAAGAACTTGGCATTACCCGCCGTCTGGTGATGGTGATCCGCATGCTCGGTGAGGAGACCGAGGTCCTCAAGATCGAAAACGAGATTCAGGACGAACTCAAGACCCAGATCGACAAAAACCAAAAGGAATACTACCTGCGCGAGCAGATCAAGGTCATTCAGACCGAGCTCGGCGAGCAGGACGTAGCCGCAGAAGCGGAAAGCTACCGCGCGCGCGTGCTCGACCTCAAGCTGCCGAAGGAGTGCGAGGACAAGCTCATCCGTGAGGTGGACCGCTTTGCCAAGTTGAGCGGCTCGACGGCCGAGCAGGGTGTCGTGCGTACTTATCTGGATACCGTGCTCGACCTGCCGTGGAATAAGAAGAGCGAGGAACGTCATGATCTGGCGGAAGCACAGGCGATCCTCGACCGCGACCACTATGGCATGGAGAAGGTCAAGGAACGCATTATGGAGTTTCTTGCTGTCAAGAGCCTTGCGCCCGACCTCAAGGGGCAGGTGCTGTGTCTGGTCGGCCCTCCGGGTGTCGGCAAGACCTCGATTGCCAAGTCCGTTGCAGAGGCCATGGGCCGCAACTACACGCGCATGAGCCTCGGCGGTGTGCGTGACGAGGCGGATATCCGCGGTCACCGCAAGACCTACATCGGCGCAATGCCGGGCCGTATTATGGATGCGCTGCGCCGTGCCGGTACGTCCAACCCGCTCATCCTGCTCGACGAGATCGACAAGATGGGCAATGACTTCCGCGGCGATCCGGCATCGGCGATGCTCGAAGTGCTGGACACCGAGCAGAATGTTGCCTTCCGCGACCACTACATTGAACTGCCGTTTGATCTGTCCGACGTGGTGTTCCTGACGACTGCGAACGATCTTTCGACCGTTCCGCGTCCGCTGCTTGACCGTATGGAGGTTATCGAGCTGCCGTCCTACACGGCGGAGGAAAAGCGCCTGATCGCGCGCCGTCACCTGCTGTCCAAGCAGATGAAGAAGCACGGCCTGAGCGAAAATCAGCTTTTCGTGGACGATGAAACGCTTGATGCGATCATCAGCGGCTACACCCGCGAAGCAGGCGTGCGCCGGCTTGAGCAGGTGCTCGCCAAGCTGTGCCGCAAGGCGGCCAAGCATATCGCGGACGGTGACGAAAGCCTGACCGCAACCAAGGAGAACCTCGAGGAGCTGCTCGGCACGGCGACCTTCAAGGACGATCTGGTCAGCAGGAAGGACGAGGTCGGCATTGTAAACGGTCTCGCGTGGACGAGTGTCGGCGGTGAAATGCTTGAGGTTGAGGTGGCAGTCGTGCCGGGCACCGGCAAGATCGAAATCACCGGCAACCTCGGCACGGTCATGCAGGAGAGCGCAAAGGCGGCTGTGACGTTCGTGCGCTCCAAGGCAGAGGCACTGAACATCGACCCGATGTTTTACAAGGACAACGATCTGCACATTCACTTCCCGGAGGCAGCGATTCCGAAGGACGGCCCGTCCGCAGGCGTGACGATCACCACGGCGCTGATTTCGGCATTGACCGGCGCGCCGGTTCGTCACGAGGTTGCCATGACCGGCGAGGTAACGCTGCGCGGCCGCGTGCTGCCGATCGGCGGTCTGCGCGAGAAAACCATGGCGGCGTACCGTGCGGGCATCAAGACCGTGTGCATTCCGAAGGACAACGAGAGCGATTTGAAGGACATCGTGCCGGTCGTTCGGGAAAACATCAACTTTGTCATTGCGGAGCACATGGACACGGTGGTGGAGACCGCGATCGACTTTTCGCGCTGTCCCAAGCAGAAAAAACGCAAGTCCGCACCGGTAAAGCGTGCAGCGGACACGGCATCGACAACGGTGGTACAATAATATGGAAATGAAGAAACCGAATTTGCATAACGCGGAATTTCTGCGCTCGGCGGTGAAGGAAAGTGATTTTCCGCACGACCCGCTGCCGCAGATCGTGTTTGCGGGCAAATCCAACGTGGGCAAAAGCTCGGTCATCAACAAGCTGCTGAACCGCAAGAACTTTGCGCGTGTCAGCGCACAGCCGGGCAAGACCATTCACATCAACTATTTCACGATCGACAAGGCTATGTATCTGGTCGATCTTCCGGGCTACGGCTACGCGCGCGTTTCCAAGGCCGAGCAACAGCGGTGGGGTGCTCTGATGGAGACCTACTTTGCAATGGATCTGCTGACGCTGGGTATCCAGATCGTGGACATTCGTCATAAGCCGACGCGCGACGATATGACGATGGCGGAGTGGTTCCGCGCATCCGGAAAACCGTGGGTGATTATCGCCAACAAGCTGGATAAAATTAAGAAGAGCCAGCTTGAGGGCAATATCGCGGAGATCCGTCAGACATTGCTGCTGCCGGAGGAAGTGCCGGTCATTCCGTTCTCGGCAGAGAAGGGATTCGGTCGTGATGAGGTGCTTGACCTGATTTTCGAGCACGTTTGCGGAAAGGAAGAGGCATAAATGGATTTTTTCCGCCGTTTTATGGCAGGCCGCTACGGCAGCGACCCGCTCAATAACGCACTGCTCATTCTTGGCATTGTACTCATTATCGTGGCGCGCATTCTCGGCTGGGCGTGGATGAACGTATTCATTCTCGCGTTGCTGTGCCTGTGCTACTTCCGCATGTTCTCGCGCAATATTCAGGCGCGGTATGCGGAGAATGAAAAGTTTATGAGATGGTGGCGTCCGGTATCGAACAGGATTCGCGGTGCACAGGGCCGTTTCGCTGACCGTAAGACACACTGCTATTTCAAGTGTCCGGAGTGCGGTCAGCGCCTGCGCGTGCCCAAGGGCAAGGGAAAGATTATGATTACCTGCCCGCATTGCCATACTAAATTCGACCGAAAGACCTGAAATTAACTGTTGATTACTGTTCAATTTACAAAGCGGCTGTGCATTAAAAATTGCACAGCCGTTTCATTACAGTTTCACGGCTAAATCACCAAAATTATCCTTGCTTTTTCTTGCATGTGTTGTATAATGAAGATAGAAAATAGAGCAGGGGTGAGTCCGATGGATATTGATCAGCTGATTGGAAAGTTTTACAACAGATTAAAGAAGGCAGATATTGCCGGCACGGAAGGCAAGGTTGCGGTGCAGTTTAATCTTACGGGCAAGATTACGGGTGTATTCTACATCGAAATCCTGAACGGCAATGTGTCCGTTATGCCGTATGAGTATATTGACCACGATGCAATCGTTTCCGGTTCGATGACGAATCTGGAGAAGATGCTTACCGGCAAGCTGGTTCCGCAGGTTGCTATCGCTGAGGGCAAGATCAAGGTGGAAGGCAACGTGGATAAGGTTATGTTGCTGGCAGAACTGATGAAGTAATGATGCAAAGCTGCATAAAGGAAGACCCGCCGTACTTTCAGGCGGGTCTTTTATGTAAAAGCATCCGAAACGGTACATGCTGTGGTTATACAAGGAGAAATGCTCAAAAATGAATAAAAAACAGAAAAAAGCCAAACTGACACTGGATATTATTGCGTGCGCGCTGTCAGCGGTCAGCGCAGGACTGTCGATTGCGGCTTTTGTAATTAGTCTTGTGAGGAGAAACGAGAAATAAATGTCGGATAGGGACGAAAAAACTCTTGACATTTGCTCCGGGGTTTGGTATTCTATTAAAGCTGTCTCTCAGAGACAAGCGCAAAACCGAAAAGTTTGATTTAGAACGACTTGATTCTTCAAAAAAGAATTTGAAAAAAAGTTCTTGACAAATGCTTCTGGTTTTGATATAATAAATAAGCTGTTGATGAGCAGTTAAAAACAACGAAAAGTTGTGAAAACTCTTTGAAAACAGCAGATTGTACCTTGTAAATTAAACAACGATGTGCTTAAACTTTTGTTCGATATGAACAAGGTTGTAGTGCGAACCTGAAATTTCGAGAGTTTTTTACTCTTGGTAAATCGCTGGAAGTCA
>NZ_CDRQNY010000024.1:0-25379 GCF_977037065.1 Butyricicoccus sp.
TTTTAACTGGAGTTGTGACTTCCAGCGATTTACCAAGAGTAAAAAACTCTCGAAATTTCAGGTTCGCACTACAACCTTGTTCATATCGAACAAAAGTTTAAGCACATCGTTGTTTAATTTACAAGGTGCAATTTTCCTTTGCCTTCAGCGGAAAATCGCACCGCGTGTCAAAAATCTTCGTGATTTTCGACCAAGGTACTCAAACGCGTCAGCATTTGACCACTAAAGGTTTTGGATTCTGTTAAATCGAAGCAGCCTTAACTGCTCATCAACAGCTTATTTAGTATACCTCTCCCGATACGCTATGTCAACACATTTTTTCATTTTTCCCAAAAGTTTTTGCGTATAGCCTGCTCTCCCCTTGTCCATACTGAGTCCCGAGGTGAATTTCTATGAAGTATTTCTGCAATCTTACAGCACTGCTATCCATTGATCAAACGGCTAACGCCTGTTTTTGCGCACTTTCTCCGGAAATCCGGCAGCGTATTCTTCCGCACAGCGCACAGCTGCATACGCGCGAGGAACTGCTGCTCTGCGCCTTTCGTCTGCTGCAGCAATAGTAAAATCCCGAAGCCTATCGCCTCGGGATTTCTTCTTATTCCGCCGCCAGCAAGCACGCATACCGCAGTTTAAGGCGCATTTTCCAGCTTTTCTTCACATTTCTTCCCCAAAGCCGCTGCACGAACAGATCGAGCGCACGCTCCTCGAACGGCTCAAGCGCGATGCCGCCGTATATGGTTTTCTCAAGCAGACTGTTCACACGCTCGTACTCTCCGGGCTTAACCGACGGCAGCGTGTCCGCAAGCGCCTTATCGGTCGCCGAGGTCTCCCAGCCGAGCGCCGCGTCAATTCCCCAGAGGGAAATCAGCTTGAACATCAGCTTCTGCGACTGCCGCACACGCTCCTCGATCGACATTCTGCGCCGTTTACGTTCCGCATGCCACAGCACGAACGCGCGTGACAGCTCCATCGTGCACAGCAGCAGCGTGAGCAGCAGAATAACGGTGCCGACAATACCGAATCCAACCGCAGCCACGTTTTTCACCACAGTCAGCGGCTTGGACTGCTCGGAACCACCGGTGCCGGACGGCTCGACCACCTGCTCCGCACCCGACCGATCTTCGTCGATAGCCGCAGTTTTGCGCACCGTATCCGGCAGGCTGACCATCTGCTGCAGCGCAACCGCATCAAAATAATAGCCCGGTGTCGCATCAACCGGCAGCCAGCCGATACCGTCAAAATAGACCTCAGCCCACGCATGTGCGTTCTGACCGGTCAGCGCAACTGTTCCGTCCGCGCTGCTCTGCGTTTTGGCAATCGGCAGATAGTAGCCTTCCGCATAACGTGCGGGAATCCGTGCGCCCGCAGCGCCTGCATGGTCGCCGAGGCATAAAGCACTGCATTTCCCTTCCGCGAGTCTGTCAGGAAATATGCAATCGGGTCCGCATTATCCGGTGCGGCTTCGGCAGTCTCGCTGTAGCGCACCTGCGCTTTCAGCACCTTGCGGATGCGGCTGAGCGCACTGTAAACACCGTCATTTTCATCATCATAATCCTGCCAGAACAGACGGTTCAGCACAGGCAGCAAATCCTCGTCCGCTGCGGTATATGAATCATACACAAAGCTGCGATAGACCGACTCTGCTTCCGCATAGGCTGTCTGCTCCTCGGTCTGCGGGCCGCTGACCCAGCTCTCCGCGACCATGAGCTCCGACGGCCGCGTACCCGAAACCTCGGTCACCGTATAATCGCGGGTACCGAACAGACCGCGCCCTTTGAGCAGCGCGTCTCTGCGTTCGTGCACGTCACCGTCCGTTACCTTTTCCATCGAAGCCGGTGCATACACCGCGTCGCGCGAAGCGTTCTGCACCGATACCTCGACCGTGTTGGCCTCCGGTGCATCGCCGGTCAGCCGATAGTATGCCGCCGGCTGCGTGAACGGGTCAAAGCCCTGTGTCTGCACCCACTCGCCGTTCTTTGTCCGAAGGACGGTCTCGAACGGCTGCGCTCCGTCCCACGCACGGTATTTCTTCCAGACGGAAACGCCTTTCTGCCCGCCGGAGTGCGCTCCGTTTTTTATCCGCGCACTGCCTGCGGTTCCGCAGCGCAGCACACAGGAGCACAACCGCCAGCAGTGCCTCAGCACAGCCGATCACCACCAACGGAAAGTGCTCACCCAGTATTTCTAGCCAATCCGTTATATGCATTCCTTCACCTGCCAAATCCCAGTTTTACTCTTTTCTGTATTTCTCATCCAGTCGATGCCTGCATATCCATTTATACATAATAGCATTATACTCCTATATCTGTCGATTGACAACATTTTTCCCCAATACAACCGCTCTCTCCGACAAATTCCTCCCCAAAAAGCACAAAAAGGATACAGAACAGTACTGTTCTGTATCCTCTTGTATCAATTCGGTTTTAAGCTGAATTACAGCTTTGCCAGCTCGGATGCGATCAGCTTGTTGATGATCTGCGGGTTGCCCTGACCCTTGGAAGCCTTCATGCACTGGCCTACGAGGAAGCCGGTAACATTCTTGCCTGCCTTGAAGTCGGCAACAGCCTTTTCGTTCTTGGCGATAACGTCCTGTACGATGGCGAGGATAGCGCCCTCGTCAGATACCTGCTTGAGACCCATGCGGTCAACGATGGCCTCAACGGTCTCGTCGGTCTCGAACATGCTCGGCAGAACCTTCTTGCCGGCGTTGCCGGAGATGGTGCCCGCCTCGATCAGCTTGACCAGAGCAACCAGCTTGTCTGCGGTCATCTTGGTCTCGCGGAGGCTTACGCCCTTGTCGTTCAGGTACTTGGAGATATCGGACAGGATCCAGTTTGCGGCAGCCTTGGGCTTAACCTGCTTTGCGGCAGCGTCGAGCAGCTCGGCCTTCTCAAAGCTGTCAGACAGCAGACGCGCCTCCATGGCAGTCATGCCGTACTCGTTGAGGTAACGCTCGTAACGGGTGATCGGCAGCTCCGGAACCTCGCTCTCGATCTGGTGCAGCCACTCGTCGGAGATCTCTACGGCGATCAGGTCCGGATCCGGGAAGTAACGGTAGTCCTGCGCATCTTCCTTGGTACGCATTACCGTGTTCTTCAGCTTAACGTCATCCCAGCGGCGGGTCTCCTGCTGGATTTCGCCGCCGTTCTCTACAACCTCGATCTGGCGTGCAATCTCATAGTCGATCGCACGGACCGCACCGGAGAAGGTGTTGATGTTCTTCATCTCAACGCGGGTGCCCAGCTCGGTGGAGCCTTCCGGACGGATGGAAACGTTAACGTCACAGCGGATGGAGCCTTCCTCCATCTTGCAGTCGCAGATGTCGAGGTAGGACAGCGTGGTCTTGATCATTTCAAGGAATTCCTTTGCCTCGGCAGAGGAATGCAGATCGGGACGGGTTACCATCTCGATCAGCGGTACGCCGCAGCGGTTGAAGTCAACGATCGTGCCGTCGATCTCGTCATGCAGCAGCTTGCCCGCATCCTCCTCGAAGTGGATGCGCTCGAGACGGCAGGAGTGCTTCACGCCGTCCACATAGAAGAATACCTCGCCGTTCTCGCAGATCGGCACATCAAACTGAGAGATCTGATATGCCTTCGGCAGATCGGGGTAAAAATAGTTCTTACGGTCAGCCTTGCACAGCTGATTGATGGTGCAGCCGGTAGCCTTACCCATCTTTGCGGCGTAGTGTACAACCTGCTTGTTGAGTACCGGCAGTGCGCCCGGCATACCGGTGCAGACCGGGCAGGTGTGGGTGTTGATCGGTGCGCCGAAGCCAGTGGAGCACGAGCAGTAGATCTTGCTCTTGGTGGACAGCTCCGCATGCACTTCCAGACCGATGACAGCTTCGTATTTCATGTTTGTCTTCCTCCCTTACAGTGCAGCGATGATGTTCTTGAGACCGGACGCCTGCTCAAAGGCCAGACCGGCGTTCAGCAGCGTCTGCTCGCCGAAGCGCGGACCGATGAGCTGCATGCCGACCGGCATGTGATTCTCATCAAAACCGCACGGCTGAACCAGACCCGGCAGACCGGCGATATTGACAGAAACCGTGCAGATATCGCCTGCGTACATCTCGAGCGGATTGGTGGTCTTGGAGCCGATCTCGTAAGCGGTGGTCGGCGCAACCGGCGTCAGGATGACGTCGCACTTCTCGAACGCGTTTGCAAACTCCTCGCGGATCTTGCGCTGTGCGGCGCGTGCCTTCTTGTAGTATGCATCGTAGTAGCCGGAGGACAGAACGTAGGTGCCCAGCATGATGCGGCGCTGAACCTCGGCGCCGAAGCCCTCGGAACGGCTCTTGGTGTACAGCTCGATGATGTCGTCGCCCGCGTTCGGGGTGCGGTAGCCGTACTTTACACCGTCGAAACGGGCAAGGTTGGAGGAAGCCTCTGCGGAAGAGAGGATGTAGTAGATCGGCAGTGCATACTCAACGAGCGGCAGAGAGATCTCGAATACCTCCGCGCCGAGTGCCTTGTACGCCTCTGCAGCCGCCATAACGTTCTTGCGAACGGCATCCGAAATGCCCTCACCGAAATACTCCTTTGGCAGACCGATCTTGAGACCCTTGACGTCAGCGTTCAGGTTGGCGCGCAGCGAACCCTCAAACGGGGTCTTGACAGAAGTGGAATCGTGCAGCGGATCGTGACCGGTAACCGCATCGAGCAGCATTGCTGCGTCCTCGATGGAGCGGCCGAACGGGCCGATCTGGTCGAGAGAGGACGCGAATGCGATCAGGCCGTAACGGGAAACCGCACCGTAGGTCGGCTTCATGCCGACAACGCCGCAGAAGGACGCCGGCTGACGGATCGAGCCGCCGGTATCCGAGCCGAGCGCCAGCGGAGCCTCGCCTGCTGCAACAACAGCAGCGGAGCCGCCGGACGAGCCGCCCGGTACACGGTCGAGGTTATGCGGGTTGTGGGTCGGGTGCATCGCAGAGTTCTCGCAGGAGGAGCCCATTGCGAACTCGTCCATGTTGGCCTTGCCGGTGATAACCGCATCGGAAGCAATCAGCTTCTCCATAACGGTTGCGTTGTACGGCGGCTTGAAATTACCCAGCATCTTGGATGCACAGGTGGTCAGCGTACCCTTGGTGCAGATGTTGTCCTTGATTGCGATCGGGATACCGGCCAGCGCGGACAGCGTATCGCCAGCGGCGCGCTTCTTGTCCACAGCCTCAGCCTGTGCGAGTGCTGCTTCCTCGGCTACGGTAACGTAGCCCTGAACCTTATCCTCTACCGCCTTGGTGCGGGCAAAAACGTCCTTTGCCAGCTCTACTGCGGAGATTTCCTTTTTGCCGAGCAGCTCGGACAGCTCGGACGCAGTTTTTTCGTAAAGTGCCATGATTCTGTCCCCTCCTTACTCGACAACACGCGGAACTGCTACGCCGCCGCACTGGAAGTCCGGTGCATTCGGCTCGATCAGCTCATCCGGCGTGAATTCCTGGATCACTTCGTCCTCGTGGAACGCATTCTTGCGCTCGGTGTTGATAACATCGGTGATATCGCCCAGATCAAGCTCAGCCAGCTTGTCCACCATTGCGACGATACCCTGCATGTCATCGGCCAGACGGTCGAAAATGCCGCCGGTCGAATCCAGACGTGCCAGGGACGCGATGTGCTCAATTTCTTTTCTGGAAATTGCCATGTCGTTTGCCTCCTAATTATTTATCTTAAATCTATAATACGAATTTTATGATCTATCGTAGGACGGGGTGCCCTACGGCATATCTTATTTAAGCGTTTCCGCTGCCTTCTTCAATCATCGTCTTAAACTCTTCTTCGGTCAAGACCGGGATTCCCAGTTCTGCTGCCTTCTGCAGCTTGCTGCCGGCATTTTCGCCTGCGACAACGTAGCTGGTCTTTTTCGAGACCGAACCGGCCGCTTTGCCGCCGAGAGACTCGATCAGATCGTTGATCTCCTTGCGGGTATAGAGCGTCAGGCTGCCGGTCGCCACGATGGTCTTTCCGGCGAGCAGGTCGCTCTTTGCGGTCTTTTCACCGATGAAGTTGACGCCGTGTGCGCGCAGCTTTTCGATGAGCGTATGCGACTGCGGCAGCTCCCGCCAGGCGGCGATGCTCTCCGCGGTGGTCTGTCCGATGTCGCGTATCTCGGTCATTTCCTCTACCGGTGCGGCAAGCAGTGCATCGAGCGAGCCGAAGTGGTCGCTGAGGATGCGGCCCGCCTTCTGGCCGACATGCCGGATGCCGAACGCGAACAGCAGCCGCGACAGGTCGCGGGTCTTGCTCGCCTCGATCGAGCGGACAAGATTATTCGCCCAAGTGTCCACCTTTTTGCCGAGCGGCAGCAGCTGCTCGACCGTCAGGTCGTACAGGTCAGCCGCCGACTTGACCAGTCCGGCGTCGATCAGCTTCTGCAGGTTGCCCTCGCCGCAGCCGTCGATGTCCATCGCGTCACGCGACGCAAAGTGCATCAGGTTTCGCAGCAGCTGTGCCGGACACGAGGCACTCGTGCAGCGGATCGCGGCTTCGTCCTCGTCATCGTAGACCGGAGCGCCGCACACCGGACAGACCTTCGGGAACTCGTACGGAACCGAATCCAGCGGACGCCGGTCCTTTTCCACGCCGATGATCTCCGGAATGATTTCTCCGGCTTTTCGGACGGAAACAATGTCGCCCACGCGGGCATCGAGCTGACGGATAAAATCGCGGTTGTGCAGCGTTGCGCGGGACACCGAGGTGCCCGCAAGCCGTACCGGCTCAAGCACGGCATTCGGTGTCAGCACGCCGGTGCGTCCCACCGTGATGACAATATCCTTGAGCAGGGTCTGCTTGACCTCGGGCGGGTACTTGTACGCCGCCGCCCACCGAGGAAATTTCGCGGTCGAACCGAGCGTTTCGCGCTGCGCGAAGGAATTGACCTTGACAACAGCACCGTCAATGTCAAAATCCAGTTCACCGCGGGTCTCGCCCATGTTCTCGATCTCGCGCTGCACGTCCCGCGGGTCGGTGTAGACCGGATAGCGCGGGCTTGTCGGGAAACCGAGGCTCTTGAGGTAATCGAGCGCCTGCACATGGCTTTCCATCGGCAGCTCGTCGCTGTTCTGGATGTTGAAGCAAAAGATGGACAGCTTTCTTTCCCGCGTAATTTTGCTGTCCTTCTGTCGCAGAGAACCCGCAGCCGCGTTGCGCGGATTGGCAAGGAGCGGCTTGTCGTGCAGCTCCAGCTCGGCGTTGAGGGCATCGAACACGGACTTTTTCATGTAGACCTCACCACGCACGATCAAATGCGGCGGCGCGTTCTCCAGCTTTTTCGGGATGTCCTTGATGGTTTTGAGGTTCTTTGTCACGTCCTCGCCCACCTGACCGTCACCGCGTGTCGCACCGCGGACGAACACGCCGTCCACATATTCGAGCGCGACCGAAAGGCCGTCGATCTTGTACTCGACAACGTACTCCGCCTGTCCGACGGCATTCTCCACACGGGAATAGAACTCGCCCAGCTCGTCAAACGAGAAAACATCCTGCAGACTTTCGAGCGGGTAGGCGTGCGTCACCTTGGCAAAGCGGCTGCTCGCCGTACCGCCGACCCGCTGGGTCGGAGAGTTCGCGTCCGCCATCTCCGGATGCTCGGCCTCGAGCGTGCGAAGCTGACGCTGCAGCATGTCGTACTCATAGTCGGTGATCTCGGGCGCGTCCTCGTTATAGTATTTTTCGTTGTGATACCGCAGCTGCTCCCGCAGAGCGGTAATCTGCTCACGCACGTCCATAATAAAACTCCTTTGGTGTGAGCAAATACTCACACAGATTAAGTATACCAAATAATCCGATATTTTTGAAGTATTATTTTCCGGTTTCGTGAGAAATATCCGAATTTTCCTCGTAATCGCGGATTTCGCCGAGCAGATCAGAGCCGGAGTCGCCGATATAGGCGTACCGTTCGGGCACCGTGCCGACGATAACCGTGTCCGTGACCGGGTACGTCGAGACGATTTCCCGGTCTTCCCCGCCGAACGGCGTGAGAATGCGGAAGCCGGCGTGCACCTCGATGAGAATCCGGTGGCGCGTCTGGTTGATGCCCGCCGAGGTAAACGCGCTGACGAACCGCGCCTCCATCTGAGCAAGCCCCGCAAGACCGACCTTCACCCTCGGGCCCATTCCGGTAAACAAATTGGGCGCAAATACCGTGCCGAGCGGCACCTCGGTCTGCGTTTCCTCCAGATAATCCAGGTGTTCAAACAGACCGTTGACGATACGCGCCTTCACCTTTCCGACTGCGATAATATCCGTACGCAAGGCCGTGATGTGGTTGTCGCTGTCGCGCTCAAGCACCACAAGGTCGGCAAATTCGTCCGGATGGGAGAAAACCTCGTCCTCCATCAAGGTGTTGATCTCCTTGATGGCGCTGTCCTCGCAGACGTTGACGGCGTACTCCATGAAAATACGCTGAAAGCGTATAGTCAGCAAGCCAAGACCAGCCGCTACTATCAGTATCAGTATGACAAGTGCCAGTCTCCTGCCGTTTTTCCGTCTGCGCCGCATAATACCACCCCATTCAGCGTATGCGGCATACGTTTGCATAATCACCTTGTCGCACCCTACGGTGAAGCGTTACAATATATTTCTCTATTAAAAAACTGTCCTAAACTGTTTTACTATTATTATCTGCCAATATATATTCCCCTTTTAACAGATTAGGACACATTAGGACGGTTATTTTACATAACCGCTTAACCGTCACGTTAATTACTGACTACTAATTACCAATTCGCAATCACCAATTAACAAAAAAGAAGCACCCGATAAATCAGGTGCTTCTTTGCGCTTAACAGCTAAATGAGGAATTAGTCCTCGTAATCCTCGCCGTCCTCGAGCAGAGCACGGATGGACAGAGATACCTTCTTCTTCTCGTCGTTGATGTCGATGATCTTAGCCTCGACAACCTGGCCAACCTCCAGCTCGTCCTCCGGCTTTGCGATGCGGTGATCAGCGATCTGAGAAATGTGGATCAGGCCGTCAACGCCCGGTACGATCTCAGCGAATGCGCCGAACGGCATGAACTTGAGGATCTTAACCTCAGCAACAGAGCCGATGTCGTACTTGGACTTGAATACGTTCCACGGATTGTCCTCCTCGCGCTTGTAGCCGAGGGAGATCTTCTTGTTTTCCTTATCCAGACCGATAACGAATACCTTTACCTTGTCGCCAACAGAAACGACCTCGGACGGGTGCTTGATGCGGCCCCAGGACAGCTCGGAGATGTGAACCATGCCGTCCACGCCGCCGATGTCTACGAATGCGCCGTAGGAAGTCAGGGACTTAACGGTGCCGTCGTACTCGTTGCCGATCTCGATGGTGTTCCAGATCTGCTCAGCAGCAGCCTTGCGAGCCTCCTGCTGGATCTGACGGATAGAACCAACAACGCGCTTGCGCTGACGGTTGATCTCGGTGATATAGAAGGACTGCTTGGTCTTAACCAGCTGGCTCATCGGCTGATCCTTCGGTACGCCGGTCTGGGATGCCGGGATGAATACGCGTACGCCGAATGCAGTTGCTACAACGCCGCCGCGGTTCTCCTCAACGATGGTGCCCTCAACCGGGGTGTGCTCCTCGTAAGCCTTCTCAACGGTCTCCCAGCCCTTCAGCTGATCAACGCGCTTCTTGGACAGAGTGATGGTGCCCTCGCCGTCGTTTACGCGAACAACAACAGCCTCGATCTCGTCGCCAACGTGGATGTTGGCAGCTACGTCGTAGTTCGGGTCGTCAGACAGCTCACCCAGCGGGATATACGCAGTGTGCTTAACGCCCAGATCTACCTGTACGTCGTTATTGGAAATACCTACAACGGTGCCGGTTACCTTTTCTCCATTATTTAAAGTCTTGAAGGACTCCTCCAGCATTGCTGCAAAGTCCTCACCAGTTTCAATCTTGGTTTCTTCGCTCATCATGTTACTGACCTCCTTAATTATCCATGCCGGTGTGGATGCTCCCGCCGTGATCCCGATGTGCTGGTGCTGCCCGAGCTCCTGCGTAGTAAGCTCTGCCGCGTCTTCGATGTAGCGCACATCCGAGCACAGCGACCGGCTGATCTCATACAGCCGTTTGGTGTTGGAGCTTTTCTTATCTCCGATCACGATCATTTGATCCGATACACCGGCAAGCAGACGAGCCTCCGACTGGCGCTCATCCGTCGCTTTACATATTGTATCAAAAATTTTGAGGTTTGTACACCTTTTTTTTATAAGTCCTACGGAAATATTCCAAATTGACCGGTTGACGGTGGTCTGTGCGACCAGAGAAATGGGTTTATTTCCCATTTTAGGCCGTTCCGAGAAGGCTCTCGCCTGCTCCTCGCCCTCGAGCACGACCGACTCGCCGCACCAGCCCTGAATGCCCACAACCTCCGGATGTCCTGCGCTGCCGAGAATGACGATCAGCCGTCCGTCCGCGCTCTCTTTATCCGCAATTTTGTGTATTTTCCGCACAAAAGGGCAGGTTGCATCAAAGATTTCGCACTTTTTTGCTTGAAGCAGCGTGTATACATTCCGTGGTACACCGTGCGCCCGAATGAGCACGCCGGCACCGTCCGGAATGTCCTCAAGCGCATACGCAGTGTACACACCGAGCTTCTCCAGCCGCTCGATTTCGTGCATGTTGTGAATGATTTCACCATAGGCATAAATTTTTCCGTTTTTTTTCGCCTGCTGCTCGGCGAGGTCCACGGCACGGCGTACGCCGAAGCAGAATCCGGCGGTTTTGGCTACCGTTACGCTCATACCTGCTCCTTCAGCGCGTAGATGCGGCGCAGGATATCATCCGCGATCAGGCCGTAGTCCTTCTGCTTCGGATCAGGCGTGAACGGCTTGCCGATCACGACTGTGGCTCTGCAGCGGAAACGCTTGCCCTCGGTGATATACATCGGCAGGATCGGCGCCCGGGTCTTGACCGCCAGCATAGCCGCGCCTTTTTTGGTCTCGCCCTCGGCGGCGTGGCGTGTGCCCTGCGGGAAGATGATGAGCTTCTGACCGGCACGGACACAGCCAAGTGCGGTCTTGATGGCAGTGATATCCGCGCCCTCACGGTCGATCGGAAAGGCGCCGAGCGCCGCGATCAGCCACGCGAATATTTTCTTCCGGAACAGCTCTTTTTTCGCCATCAGGCGCAGCGGCGTCTTGCCGCCGAGTGCGACCGCCGCAAACGGCGGGTCAGACAGCTGCACATGATTCGGACAGACAACGCAGCCGCCCTCCGGGATGTTTTCGCGTCCAATCACGCGGTAGCCAAAGAAAATATGGAACGCCAGCGCTACCAGCGGCACAACCAGAGCCTGGAACCAGCGGTGGTACTTGAATTTCATGCCTTTTCCTCCGTTTTTTCACGAATAATACGCAGAACGGCTGCTATGCTCTCCTCGAGCGTCAGGCTGCTCGTATCCAGCAGAACCGCATCGTCCGCCTGTTTGAGCGGCGCAACGGCGCGAGTCATGTCCTGCCTGTCGCGCTCGTTGATATCGTGCAGGATGCCATCCATCGTCACCTGCTGGCCCTTCTCAATCAGCTCTTTATAGCGGCGCTCCGCGCGGGACTGTGCAGACGCGGTCAGGAAAATCTTGACCGGCGCATCCGGCAGGATGACCGTGCCGATGTCGCGGCCGTCCATCAGGATATTGCCGTTTTTCGCCATATTGCGCTGGGTTTCCAGCAGAAACCGGCGTACTTCCGGCACCGCGGATACCTTGGACGCGTAGTATGAAATCTCCGGTGTGCGAATGGCTTCGGAGACATCCTCGCCGTTCAGGAGAACGTGCTGTGCGCCGTCCTGATAGGTCAGCTGAATGGCAATCTCCGGCAGGGTTGCGATAATACCTGCCGTATCCTCTCCGGCAATGCCCCTGCGGCACACCGCCAGACCGATGGAACGGTACATCGCACCCGTGTCCACATATACATAGCCGAGTTTTGCCGCGGCAGCACGCGCCACGGTGGATTTTCCGGCCCCGGACGGGCCGTCAATGGCAACCGAAATATACTTCATCATGATTCCTCCTCCGTAGCCGACAGACCCGCCAGACGGCCCGTAGACCACGCAATCTGCAGGTTGAAGCCGCCCGTGTAGGCGTCCACATCGAGCACCTCACCTGCGAAATACAGGTGCGGCAGCTTTTTGGACTCCATGGTTTTCGGGCTGACCTCGCGGACGGACACGCCGCCCGTGGTGATAATCGCCTCAGCGATCGGACGCTTGCCGGAAATCTCAACCGGGAACGCCTTGAGTACGCGCAGCAGCGCCGCTCTCTGTGCCTTGGTGATGGAATTGACCTTCTCGCGCGGGTCGATGCCGCTCTTTTCGATCACGACCGGAATCAGCTTCTTCGGGAGCAGCTCACCGAGCGCGTTGATGAAATCGCTGTTCTTGTGCTTGTCAAAGTCCGCGAGCAGACGCTTGTCGAGCGTCTTTTCGTCCAGCGCAGGCTTGAGATCAATCTCTACACGGTACTTTTTGCTGCCGAAATGGCGCATATGCGCACTCGCGGACAGCACCAGCGGACCGGACAGACCGAAGTGCGTGAACAGCATTTCACCGAAGTCCGAGTAGAGCTTCTTCTCGTTTTCATACACGGTCAGCTGCACGTTGCGCAGACTGAGACCCATTAGCTTTTGACAGGTGTCGCCGTCCTCGACCAACGGCACGAGCGACGGATTTGCGGGCACAACCGTGTGTCCCGCCTGCCTGGCGAAGCGATAGCCGTCACCGGTCGAGCCGGTCTGCGGATAGGACGCGCCGCCGGTCGCCACGATCACGCGATCCGCCTTGTACGTCTTGTGACCGGCACGAACGCCTGTGAGCACACCGTCCTCGATGAGCAGCTCGTCTACGGTCGTATGTACGATGGTCACGCCCGCCTTTTTCACCCACAGGAACAGCGCGTCGATGATGTCAGCTGCCTTGTCCGACTGCGGGAACACGCGGTTGCCGCGCTCAGTCTTGAGGGCAACGCCGTGGTTCTCGAAAAAGTCCATCACGTCCGCCGGACCGAATCCGCCGAGCGCGGAATACAGAAAGCGCGGATTGACCGGCACGTTGCGCAGAACCTCCTGCACATCGCAGTTATTGCACACGTTGCAGCGGCCCTTGCCCGTGATAAACAGTTTGCGGCCAACTTTTTCGTTGGTTTCCAGCAGCGTCACCTGCGCGCCCTGCCCCGCGGCAGTACCTGCCGCCATCAGACCGGCTGCGCCGCCGCCGATTACGATAATGTTCAATTTATATCGTCCTCCGGTTTTTCATATACGTCGTATTCTTCCCAGATGCGCTCCAGCTTGTTAAATGTCTGCTCAATCTCATCGCGGCGGCTCATGCCGACAGCCACGATCAGTGCGTTGATGACCGACAAGGGCGCCACGAGCGAATCGACAAAGCTCGCCATATCGCTGCGTGCGAGCAGCACATGATCGGCCACACGCGCCAGCGGCGACAGCTGCGAGTCGGTCAGTGCGATAACGCGGGCACCGCGGTCGCGCGCGTACTTCATCGCACTCAGCGTGCGCTTGGAGTAGCGCGGGAAGCTGATGCCGAACAGCACATCACCCGGTCTGACACGGAGCACCTGCTCGAAAATCTCGCTGACGCTGTTCGTATGTACAAGCGTCACATTTTCAAACAAAAGGTTGAAGTAAAAGCCCAGAAAGCTGGCTAAAGCGCTTGAGGAGCGCACACCGAGGATGTAGATTCGCTTGGCGCCCATGAGCGCGTCCACCGCGCCCTGAAAGGCGTCGCGGTCGATCTCGTCGAGCGTTACACGGATCATGTCCGTATCCGCGTGCAGCACGGTCTGCAGCACATCGCGGCCGCCCATGCGGTCGCCCGCAACCTCCATGCGCTGCACCGAGGTCAGCTTGTTGCGGATCATCTCCTGCAGGGCACGCTGCAAATGCGGATAGCCGTCATAGCCAAGCTCGGTCGCAAAGCGCACGACCGTACTTTCGCTCACGCCGACAGTCACACCCAGACGGCTCGCGGTCATGAACGCGGCCTTGTCGTAGTGCTCTAAGATAAAACGCGCGATCTGCTTCTGACCCTTGGAAAAGCCGGGCAGCTCGCTTTGAATTTTTGTGATCAGGTCATTCATTATATTCTCTCCTGCATTGCATTCTCTGCATACATTCCTGCATTTGCACGATACTATTGTAAGTGAACCTGCAAAAAAATGCAAGAGCATATGGGTGCAAATTGCAAAAAGACAGGGATTTCCTTAAAAATCAGAGGTTCTCCTGCACGTCAGCAGCGATGTCCTGCAGATACGCAATCTCGTCATTCGTCAGCTCGCGCCATGCGCCGCTCTTGAGGTGCGGGTCGAGCGGCATCGTGCCCATCGCCACGCGCTTGAGGCGGCGAACCTCCAGACCGCACTTCTCGCACATTTTGCGAATCTGGCGGTTGCGGCCCTCGTGGATGGTCAGGCGCAGCTTCGCGCTGATTTCGTCACGGTCAATGGTAACAACCGTTGCCGGACGGATGCTGTAGCCGTCAATCTCCATCGGCTCTGCGAGTTTCGGGATGTTTTCCAGATTGCCGCGCACGCGCACCTCATAGTGCTTTTCCACCTCGTGGCGCGGATGGGTCAGCGCGTTGAGCAGATCGCCGTCATTGGTCAGCAGCAGCAGGCCCTCGGAGTTGTAGTCCAGACGGCCGACCGGCACGACACGCGCACCGCAGCCGCGCACCAGATCGGCAACCGTCTTGCGGCCGTGCTCGTCCTTCATCGTCGTGACATAACCGCGCGGCTTGTACAGCATTAAGTACACCTTTTCCTCGGCACCGCCGATAGGCTTGCCGTCCACGAAAATTTTGTCACGGCGCGGATCGGCCTTGTCGCCGACCGAAGCCTTTTTGCCGTTTACCGTTACGCGGCCGTCGTCGATCCAACGCTCCGCCTCACGGCGGGAGCACAGGCCTGCCTGAGCCAGTAATTTCTGCAGTCTTTCTTCCATTTATGTTACCTCTTTCGTTTTGTTCTATTGTTTTAATGGAAAATGAATGTGTCGCCTAATTACGCCGCGCTGCGGCGATTCCGACGCAGCGCGGATGGAACTCGCGCAAGGATAGCGTCATTCTCCATTTTCAATTCTCAATTTCTAAACCGTTCCATAATGCGTTCAACGAAGGATTTTTCTTCCGCTGGAAGCAGCGATTCCCCGCCGTAAACCAGCGTATCGCGTGCCAGCACGCAATCCCCGAGCCGATACTCGACCGAACCCGCCTGCGCCGTCCTCACGATCGGTGCATAGCAGATTTTCTCGCCGTAGCGCACGCGCTGCAGCTTCTCCTTTTCACCCGGCAGCAGATATGCCGTCACGGTATTCTTGGCCATGAGCGGCACGGACGCAGTATCGCCGCCGAACACACGCGCGTTTGCAATCGTGTCTCCTGCCTTATGCAGCGTGACCTCGCTGTACTGCGCGAAACCCGCGTCGAGCATCTCCCTGTGGTCGTTCCAGTCGTTCGGGTCGTTGAGCGTCACCGCGATGATGGTGCGCCCGTTTCGCTCGGCCGCCGAGACCAGACACCGCCCTGCCGCCCGCGTATAGCCGGTTTTCACGCCGATCGCGCCGTCATACATGCTCAGCAGACGGTTGTGATTGCTCAGCGCGTGCCCGCTGACCGTGCAGCTTTTGGTCGAGACGATCTGCCGGAACACCGGGTCCTTGAGAGCCGCCGCCGTGATCTTCGCCAGCTCGTGCGCGGTAGTGTAGTGCGTATCGGACGGCAAACCGTTCGGATTGTCGAAATGCGTGTCCGTCAGACCGAGTTCCGCCGCTTTGGCGTTCATTTTGCCCACGAAGGCGGTCATGCCGCCGCATTCTCCCGCGACAGCGACCGCCGCATCGTTGCCGGACGCGAGCATGAGTCCGTACAGCGTATCCCGCAGCGAGAGTGTCTCACCCGCTTGCAGGTACATGGAGGAGCCTTCCACGGCGGCGTACTCCGGCTTTACGGTATACACGCGGTCAAGGTCGCCCTCGCCGAGCGCGACGAGCGCGGTCATGATCTTGGTGGTGGACGCCATCGGCAGGCGGCTGTCCGCGTTCTGCTCGAACAGCGTTTCACCTGTGTCCGCGTCGATCACAACCGCCGCCCGTGCGCTCACCGCGCCTGCCCTCGGCAGAACGAGCAAAAGCGCGAGCACGCAAAACAGCTTTTTCACATTGCACCACTCCCCGCATAACAAAACCTACTCAGCATTCACGCGAGTAGGTTTTGCGGGAAAACGCGGTTTTATTCGTCGCCGGACAGGGGTTCCGCCACTTCGGCTGCATCCTCGGTCTTGCTCTTGAAGCCGCTGACGAAATTGGACACCTTGTTGATCGCACCCGGGATCATCTCGACCAGACGGTCCACCGTGTCGGACGCCTGTGCGTTGATGCCGAGGATGTTGGCGCTGCCGTCCCTGCCGATGACAAGGAAGCACACCGGCGAAACCGTCACACCGGCGCCGCTGCCGCCGCCGAACGCGAGCGGAGACCCGCTTGCCGCGTGCTTGGATGCGAACTCACTGCCGCCTGCGCCGAAGCCGAACGACACCTTGGAGACCGGGATAACGGTCGTGCCGTCCGCTGCTACGATCGGGCTGCCGATAATGGTATTAACATCCACCATTTCCTTGATTTTGGACATGGTTTCGGTCATCAAATCGCTGATGGGATGATGTTCACTCATAATTTCCGCCTTCCTTTATACGTTTTTTACTGATTATTTGAAATATTTCTTATACAGCTGATACATCGGCTTGCCATGCCGCAGCAGCACTCTGACGAGCGAGATCGGCCGTATCGAGCAGTTTACGGTAAACGCCCACTCGGTATGGTCAGCGTTGAAGTCCGCGTCCGCGCTGACATGGTAATCCTGCATATCGAAAGTATTCTCCAGAAACGGAACGATGATTCCGCAGAGCGCCGCCGTCTGCCCGAGCAGAATACCGGTCTGCGCCGCATCATCCGTGCCGACAACCACACGCGCCCGCAGTCTGCTGATGCGCAGGCGGTCGGTCAAGTCGCTGAGGAAATCGCGCACCGTGCCTGCGATCTCGCCGACATCCAGTCCGTCCTTCGGCAGCGAGAGACCGAGCTTTCCGCTCGTCTTTTTCTCGTTTTCTTCGGATTTCTTCTTCTCAGCTTCCGTTTCCTCTTTTTTCTTTTTCAGGTGGCGCGGTCTCGGATACAGTGGAATGCGAACCGGCCCATACCGTGCCTCCACGCTCACCTCGCCGGTCACGCCGACGGCTTCAATGCCTGCCCGAATGTTCAGCAGCACCAGCACAATCACCAGTGCCAGCAGTACAATTCCAAGCAGAATGCCTGAAATCCAGAGTAAAACCGTTCCCATAGGCGGTCACTCCGTTTCCGGCGGCACAGGCTCGCCGTTCAAGAAGCGCAGCTGCTCTCCGGGCGGCGTCTCGTGCAGCGTGCCGTCCATGTTCAGCTCCATCTGCTCGTTTTCCTCGAGTGCGGGCAGCGCCGGAAGGTCCTCGATGCTTGCCAGGGAAAAGCTGCGCAGGAACTGGTCGGTCGTGCGGAACAGCATGGGCTTTCCGGGCACGTCCAGCCGTCCGGCCTCCTCGATGAGCCCCTTTTCCGCCAGACTGCTCACCGTGTTGGATGAATCGACACCTCTCAGCTGGTCGATGAACGCGCGCGTCACCGGCTGGCGGTATGCGATGATGGTCAGCACCTCAAGCGCCGCAGGCGACAGCGCGGGCGGTCTGCGCGATTCGGTCACGCGGCGCACATACGGCCCGTACATCGGCCGGGACGCCAGCTGCAGCTTGTCCTCGATACGCAGCAGCATGATGCCGCGGTTCTCGAAGTCGTAGCGGTTCTCAAGTGCAGCCGCCGCGTCCAGCAGCTCCGCCGGCGCGGCCTCGAGCGCTGCGGACAGCCGTTCAATGGTAACCGCATCGCCTGCCGCGAACAGCACGGCCTCCAGTCCGGCCTCGAGCGCCGTCATGCTGCCGTTATTTTGTGTTGTCATTTGTCAGCATCAGCTCCATCTCCTCGCCGTCCCCTTCCAAACGGATTCGGCGGGTCTTGGATAATTCCAGTACAGCCAGAAAGGTAGCCACGATCTCCGAGCGGTTTCTCGCATCGTCGAACAGCCGCATAAACGGCACGCGCATCCGATACAGAAAGCGCTTGAGGATCGCGGTAACGCGTCCCTCTACCGGTGCAGGCTCCCGCCCGACAATGCCCTGAAACGAGGTCACCGGCGGCGGCAGTCTCCGCTTGGTTCGGCGCAGCATTTTGTTTGCCGCGCGGATGAGATCGTTTACCGTGTGGTGATACTCCACCGGCGCATCATCCTGCCGTTCGGGCGGTTTGACGTAGATATCACGACCGGTTTCGTTCTTTTCCGCAAAAAACGCAGTCGCGCTCTTGAGTCTCTGGTACTCGAGCAGCATCTCGACCAGACCCGCTCGCGGGTCCTCCCCGCTCTCGTCCTCCTCGTGCTTCGGCAGCAGCATCCTGGACTTGATGTACACCAGCTGCGCCGCCATTGCGATGAAGTCACCGGCAACGTCCAGATCCATGTGCTCGGCCTCGTGCAGAACCGCCATGTACTGCTCAAGGATTTCCGCGATGGGGATATCGTAAATGCTCACCTTGTTTTTGGAAATCAGGTGCAGCAGCAGGTCGAGCGGCCCGTCAAAGTTGTCTAAATGAAAATCCATAGCTTACAGAAACAGGCTGACGAAGTTTACCGCCAGCATGAGAACGCCGTTGCCGACCCAGTCCATAATGCCGTCCAGCCAGCCGAACCAGAGCGCTACGATAAACACGAAAAAGATGATATTCTGGTACTTCTGCAGCTTGAGCGACCACGAAAACGGCAGAAAAGCATCAACGACGCGCGAGCCGTCCAGCGGGTGCACCGGAACGAGGTTGAACACACCCAGACCGACCGACATGCTCGCAACGATGAGCAGGAACTGCGACAGCGACCACAGGAACGTATTCGTCATGTTCATGCGCACCACAAAATACAGGCAGTACGCGATAAAGGCGGTGATAAAGTTGGATACCGGACCGGCAAGCGCAGTCAGCGCCATGCCCCAGCGTCTGTTCCTGAAATTGGCGATATTGACCGGCACCGGACGCGCCCAGCCGAAGCCGAACAGCAGCAGGCACAGGAAACCGATCGGGTCGATATGCGCCATCGGCGACAGCGTTACGCGGCCGGAATCACGCGCGGTACGGTCACCGAGCAGATAGGCAACACCGCCGTGCGCGGTCTCGTGGATGGACAGGCACAGCACGATCGCGGGCAGCGAAAGCGCCAGTGTGATAAATGCGGAGCGGATATCGCCACTCATCAAAGCTCTCCAAAGCAAGCTGTTTCCTCCATTATTGCAGTGATTCTGATTCTATATTACCCTATAATGGATTATTATAACACGGATAGCGGTTGTTGTCACCCGAATATTTGTTCTGTACAACATTCGGCAGGATTTTGTCGTTTAATCGCAGGGCGGGGCGCTCCGGAGTGCCCTGCCCTGCAGGATAACTTACCGAATGGATAATATCTTTGCTGCATAATTCTCCACTCAGTAAGTTTTAGCAGCACATTAACGGATTATCTGCTATAATTAACTTGTACATTTATGCACTTGGAGGCTTCGACATGAAACGACAGGACGGTAAACCGCGTTTATTCTCGTTTACGCTGCGGGATTTCCTTATTTTCGCGGCGATATTTATCTGTGCACTGGTGCTTTGCACCTTGCTGCGCCGCTCGGACATCAGCGACGGCTTCGCCTCTCCGGTATTTGTTCTCGCGGTGCTGCTCATCTCGCGCTTCACAAACGGATACCTGTTCGGCACGCTTGCCGCATTCCTGAGCGTTATCGGCATCAACTACATCTTCACCTTCCCCTACTGGGAATTTAACTTCACGATGACCGGCTATCCGCTGACGTTTTTCGTCATGCTGTGCGTATCGCTCATCACCTGCACGATGACCACCAAGATCAAGCAGCAGGAGCAGTTTCGCATGGAGAGCGAGCGCGAGAAAATGCGTGCCAACCTGCTCCGCTCGGTCTCGCACGACATCCGTACGCCGCTGACCTCCATCATTGGTTCAACCTCGGCCATTCTGGAAACGCCCGACCTGTCTCTCGAACAACAGCATCAACTGCTCGAGGATGTGCGCGATGACGCGCAGTGGCTGGTCCGCGTGGTAGAAAACCTGCTGTCCATCACCCGCATGGGCGAGGACACCCGGATCACCAAGCAGCCTGAGGCCGCCGAGGAGGTGCTCGGCGAGGTCGCCCGCAAATTCCGCAAGCACTATCCCGACGTCAAGATATCGGTGGCTGTTCCGGATGAGCTGCTCATCGTGCCGATGGATGCGATCCTCATTGAGCAGGTCATGACCAATCTGCTTGAAAACGCCGTTCGGCACGGCAAAAACACCACTCATATTGCGCTCTCTGTGCATCAGGATGGCGAAAACGCCGTCTTTGCCGTGCAGGACAACGGCGGCGGCATCCCGCCCAAGCTGCTGCCCGTGCTGTTCAGCGGAACGCTGCGCCACAGCGACACGCCCACCGGAGACGGCAAGCGCAATATGGGGCTGGGACTTTCTGTATGCAACGCCATTGTCCGCGCACACGGCGGCACGATGCACGCACAAAATAAGGACGGCGGTGCGGAATTCATCTTCTGTCTGCCGATGATAGAAAAGGAGCCGGAACTGCAATGAACATTCGAGAAAAAATACTCATCGTGGAGGATGAAAAGAGCATTGCGCACTTTATCTCCACTATTTTGAACTCCAACGACTACGAAACGCTGCTGGCCCGCTCGGGCAGCGAGGCAAAGACCATGATCTCCTCGCACTGTCCGGATCTGGTCATCCTCGATCTCGGTCTGCCGGATATGGACGGCATTGACGTCCTGCGCGAGCTGCGCTCGTGGTCGAGCCTGCCGGTGGTGGTGGTTTCCGCCCGCTCGCATGAGCACGATAAGGTGCAGGCGCTCGATCTCGGTGCGGACGACTACCTGACCAAGCCGTTCGGCACCGCCGAGCTGCTCGCACGCGTGCGCACCGCCATCCGCCACACGAGAACCACCTCCGCGAACAGCGAAATCGCCCGCGAGGGCACCTACACGGTCGGTGAAATGACCATCGACTATAACAAGCATCAGGTGCTCGTCCGCGGCGAGAATGTCCACCTCACGCTCAGCGAGTTCCGTATCGTTGCGCTGCTCGGCAAGTTTGCCGGCAAGGTACTTACCTACGATTACATCATCAAGGAACTGTGGGGACCGCGAGCCGGCGGTGACAACCAGATCCTGCGCGTCAATATGGCAAATATCCGCCGCAAGATCGAGAAAAATCCTGCCGAACCGGAGTACCTGTTTACCGAGGTCGGCGTGGGATATCGTATGGCGGAAAACAGTGAAAATTGAGAATGGAAAATGTCGCTATCCTTGCGTGAGTTCCGTCCGCACTGCGACGAGGTATCGCGCTATGCGCGTTATTTCATGCCGCGCATAGCGTAGTTCCGTAATTCTCAATCCTCCATTATCAATTCTCCATTCCTAAACAAAAATCCCGAACCGTTTGGTTCGGGATTTCTTTGTTCAGGTAAACTCTGTCGGTGAATAGCTGCCGTCTGCGATCTGCTGCGCGACTTCATCCGTCAGGCCGTTGTAGACAAGGCCCGGCTCCAGCGTGATGCCGTGAATTGCGGCAAGCTGAGAGACCGTTACAAACGCGTAGGTCTTATCCGTGCGGCTCTGCAGCTCGTCGATCGCTGCCAGCGCACCCCAAACCGAAGTCTCATACAGGTCGTGCATCAGGACAACATCGCCGTCCTGCGCCTGCTCCACGATGACCTTCTTCACATGATCGGCATCGCGGTACTTCCAGTCCTCGGTGTCCACGCTCCAGTTGATGATCGGATAGCCAAGCTCTGCGGCTACCGCCTTGACATCCGAGTTGACGCCGCCGCCTACCGGACGCAGCACCTGCGGTGCCTGCCCCGCAATATCCTTGATCGCATTGGTCGCATCGTCAATCTGGCTGCGGATATCATCCGTGCCGAGGCCGGTCAGGTGGCACATCGGGTGATTCATGGTGTGGTTGCCCAGCTCATGGCCTTCGTTTACCATGCGCGGCAGCACATCCGATACCTCGGAGACACGCTCGCCGACCATCAAAAACGTAGCAACTGCGCCGCGCTGCTTGAGGCCGTCCAGCAGATAGTTGGTCAGGCCGTTCGGATAGCCGTCCTTCTTGCCGGTCGGACCGTCGTCAAACGTCAGCGCGATATAGACATCGGCCTCCGGAATATCGCCGTCCACGGCATCGCCCAGCTTATCCTTCATGTTCTTGAGGTATGCCTTCTGGCTGTCAAAGCCGTCAAGCGTTACGCCGGTGAACGAGAATACGCCGTCACCGAGATCGGTATACGTCTTGCCAAGGATCGCCGCAAGCACCTGCGGAGAAACGTAAAAGCGGTTCTTGTCCTGATCCGTGTAGGTGGAGAAGCCATTGCCGGAGGCACGCTTGCCGTCCACCTTGGTCTTGCCGTCGTCCGCATCCACGGTCGCGGTGGATTCGCCGCAGGTGACATTCCATGCACCCTTGCCATCGTCCTCCGCCTTGCCGCCGAGCGCGGTCATCGCAGCCTTGAGCGGGATATACGCCGTGCCGTCCTGATTGAGCACACCTGCACCCAGCTTTTTGCCTTCTTCCACCATGTGCTTGGTGCTGCCTTCATAGAGCAGCTGATCCGAGCCGGTTCGCATGACGATGCTGCCGCTCATCACCTGTCCCTCGGCCGGGCCGAGCACCTTGAGCGCATCATCCGTAATTTCACCGATCTTCTTATCGGTCAGCGCCTTTTTCGCCTGACTGATGATGATCAGATCGCCGTTTTCGGCGGCAACCTCGCCGGTCTGCCACGAAAGTGCCTGACAGATATCCTTGACCGGCGCATAAACCACGCCGTTCTTCTCCACCGGTGCGGAGGCAAAGGTCTCGGTCGCGTCACCGACGTGCAGGTTTGTATCACTGAGCTTGATTGTCAGCACGGTCTTTTTGAGCGTGATCGTGCCGGATTTGGCATTCTCGTCCCAGTTCAGCTCCAATCCGAGGTTATCGCACAGCGAGCTGATGGACGCCATGCCGTTGCCCTGACTGTCACGGTAGGGCGCAGCGTCAACCTGTATCGTCTTGCCGTTCTTATATGCATTCGTGTTTCCCACCTGATACACCAGCACGTTGTTGCTGCTGACCACGTTTCCGACAATCGAGCGGACCGCCCGCACACCGAAGAAAATGACCGCAATGATCAGAATGATCAGGGCAAACAGCACACCGTAGTGACTGTTGCGCCGTCTGCGTCTGCGCCCTCTTCTATGCGGGCTGCGCGGCGCCTGCCGCGCCGATTCATATGCCATTTTTGTCATCCTTCCTATCCTTTTTATAATATATGCTGCTAAGATATAAGTATACCACCTTTCGACACAAAGCGAGGTTACAGTTCTGTTACTTTTTACAGCTTCCGTCCGCACTTTTTTGTCTTTTTCTGACGGCAGACTTACGGCAACACCGCACAATTAAAGCAGCGGTTCCTTGCGCGAGTTCCGTCCGCGCTGCCGCGGTTCCTTGCGCGAGTTCCGTCCGCGCTGCCGCGGTTCCTTGCGCGAGTTCCGTCCGCGCTGCCGCGGCTTCTTGCGCAGGCTCCGGTCGCGCTGCCGCGGCGCTTTGCCTTACAAATCCTCGCCCGCACTCCAGTTGACAAGATGAGGCGACTTTTTCGGCTGCACAGCTGCCGGGTCGGGCACCTTTACACCGAAGAAATCATACCACTGACCGCACTGCTCGCACTGCCAAGCCGTTGCTTCGGTTTCGTCCATGATGAAAATCTCGTTTCCGCATTCACAATTCAGAATTGTCATTATACTTCCTGCTTTCCTGCTGTTATATTTCTGCTATCAGTATAGCACAAGCCGCGCATAAAGTCGAATGCCAGCGCAAAGAAAAAGGGAGTGTTTCCACTCCCTTTCTGTTCGGTTACGGCAGCCTGAGCAGTCCTGCCTCGCGCAGACTGTTGAGCAGCTCGTTGAACCGTGCAACGATGTCGTCCGCACCGGTTGCGTCTGCTACCGATGCCGCCGGTTCCGGACTTGCACCGGCAGGTCCGGTCGGGCCGGTCGGGCCAGTTGGGCCAACTGCGCCCGCTTCACCTGCAGGGCCGGTCGGGCCGGTAGCACCGACTGCACCTGCTTCACCTGCGGGGCCGGTCGGGCCGGTTGGGCCAACTGCGCCTGCTTCACCGGCAGGTCCGGTCGGGCCGGTCGGACCGGTCGCGCCGACTGCGCCCGCTTCACCTGCGGGGCCGGTCGGGCCGGTTGGGCCAACTGCGCCTGCTTCACCTGCAGGGCCGGTCGGGCCGGTAGCACCGACTGCACCCGCTTCACCTGTGGGGCCGGTCGGGCCGGTTGGGCCGACTGCGCCTGCTTCACCTGCAGGGCCGGTCGGGCCGGTTGGGCCAACTGCACCCGCTTCACCTGCGGGGCCGGTCGGGCCGGTTGGGCCAACTGCGCCTGCTTCACCTGCGGGGCCGGTCGGGCCGGTCGCGCCGACTGCGCCCGCTTCACCTGCGGGGCCGGTCGGGCCGGTTGGGCCAGTTGGGCCAACTGCGCCCGCTTCACCTGCGGGGCCGGTCGGGCCGGTTGGGCCAACTGCACCCGCTTCACCTGCGGGGCCGGTTGGGCCGGTTGGGCCGATGGGTCCCGGGAAGCCCGGCGGTCCCGGAGGACCCGGAATGCCTCTCGGCCCCATTGGCCCCATCGGTCCCCTTTCTCCTCGCGGTCCGCGCGGACCCGGAGGACCGGGAGGTCCGGGAGGTCCGGGAGGTCCGGGAGGTCCCATCGGGCCCGGTCGGCCGTTGCCCATCACCGCATCGCACACGCGCTCCTGCCAGCGTTCGCTCGGGCGTTCCCAGTTGCCGCAGCAGTCCTGTCGATCGTTCATGTCGTTCTTCCCTTCCTTCCGATTTGCCGGAAAACTCCGGCAGTTCAGTCTATGCCGAAGGCGGCTTTGCGGTGAGACCCTGCGCGGCAAAATACCGTCGGTTGTGCGCCACTGCCGCCGACTGCGGGCGCACGAGTGCTGCCCTTTCGTTCCATGCACAGGCTTGCTTTGGGTCTCCCAATTTGTCCCAGCAGACGCACAGGCCGAGTGCCGGCGCATAAGCACAGGCGTTCACATCAACAAAGCCGCGCGGCGCTGTGCTTGCGGCTCGAATGGCGGTTTCATACCAGAACACCGCCTGTCTTGCGCGGTTATCCGCGTATTCGAGGGTTGCAAGCGCACAGCACACGGCACTGCGCGGCACCTCCAGTGCAAATG
>NZ_CDRQNY010000025.1:0-25012 GCF_977037065.1 Butyricicoccus sp.
CAGGTACTCCTGATAGTTGCGTTGTTATAATTCCTCGAAATTTTTTCTTTGCTTTATAACAAGTTCCATTCACAAAGTACTCAACGATTGGGTACACTCTTCCATTTCCAGGAAACCCATATTGTTTAACAATACCGTCTGTCTTTTTTGTACACAATTTATTCTGTCTTTTTACAATGATATTGAAAATAACTCCTAGTAGAACTAATATTACACCAAGACCTCCAACTGTCATCAATTCTAACCATGCAATTTGTATTTCAGCCATAGTTTCATCACCTCAAGTTCCGATTTTTATATTTGATTATAAAATAGATGTCTGCTGTTTGCAATGTATATTTATAAGCTCATTTCCCATAAGTACACAATTCTGAAAAGAGAGAATTCTTTTGTATCATACAATAATTTTTGTGCTTCTTTCGAGGCATGAAAAGATGCCGAAGTTGCCTTCGGCATCTTTTGGGTATCCAGTATCGGTTATGTGCGTGATTTAGTGAAATCACCGGAGTTATACCCCATCAACACAAAGGGGAAAAGGGACGATCAGTCTTCCAGCTTGACACGTGCCTCGAGGTATTTTCTCCGCTCCTCGAAACCCGATCTGCCCAGAAGTGCAAACATATTCTTCTTATAATCCTCAACACCCGGCTGATTGAACGGATTTACGCCGAGCAGGTAGCCCGAAATGCCGCAGGCCTTCTCGAAAAAGTAGACCAGATAGCCGAAATGCCAAGCATCCGTGCGGTCGATCTCAATGATGATATTCGGTGTGCCGCCGTCCATATGGGCGATCAGCGTGCCCTCGTACGCCTTCTGGTTGACGTACTGCACGGTCTGACCTGCCAGATAATTCAGGCCGTCGATGTCCTCTTCGGTATGCTCGATGGTAATCTCGGAGCGCGGCTCCTTGACCCACAGCACGGTCTCGAACATGATGCGCGAGCCGTCCTGAATGAACTGACCGATGGAATGAAGGTCGGTGGAGAAATTCGCTGAGGTGACGAACAGGCCCTTATGGTCCTTGCCCTCGGACTCATCGAACAGCTGCTTGAGCCATTCGCCGAGCATGACGAGCGACGGCTCATAGTTTACCATGATCTCCATGGTCTTGCCCTTGAACAGCAGCAGATTGCGCAGTGCAGCATAGCGCGCGCAGTCGTGCAAGGAGCCTTGAGAATATTCCTCGCGGGCGGCAGCAGCACCGGCCATCACCGCATCAATGTCCAGACCGGCTGCAGCCATCGGCAGCAGACCGACCGGCGTGAGCACCGAGAAACGGCCGCCGATGTTATCCGGCACAATAAAGGTCTCGTAGCCCTCGTCATCCGCCAACTTTTTGAGTGCGCCGCGCTCCTTATCCGTCGTGGCGAAGATGCGCTCGCGCGCCCCCTCCTTGCCGTATTTGCTTTCGCACAGCTTTTTCAGCTCGCGGAAGGCGATGGCAGGCTCGGTGGTCGTGCCCGACTTCGAGATGATGTTGATGCAGAAATCGCGGTCACCGATCATCTTGATAATGTCGTTTAAGTAGGACGACGAAATGTTGTTGCCGGCAAAGTACACCTCCGGAATGCCCTCCGGGCGGATCTGGTTGTAGAACTGACCGTTTACGAACTCGATGGCTGCCCGTGCCCCTAAATACGAGCCGCCGATGCCGATGACGATCAGCACATCGCAGGTCTGCTGAATCTTCTTTGCCGCCTGCTTGATGCGCGCAAACTCGTCCCGGTCGTAATCCACCGGCAGATTCAGCCAGCCAAGAAAATCGTTTCCGGCGCCGGTGCCGTTCACGAGCGTGTCCTGCGCTGCCGCGACCTGCGCGGTGTAGTCCGCAATCTCGGCTTCGGTTCGGACAAATCGCCGGAGACCGGTCAGTTTCAGTTTAATTCCCATTACTGCATTTCCCCTTTTGTTATTTCCTCCAAGCCATTTGGCGGGATTTGCTCTCCCTCATGTATCTAAGTATAGCATACTGACGGAAAAAGGCAAGCATTTTGTTCAAACCTTACAAAAACTTTATCTGCTCGACTGTTTCCGACAGGTAATTTTGCATTATGCAAACCGAACAAAGCCAACAAAAAAGCCGACTCCAACAGTAGGGAGTCGGCAAAAAATGTTAGTAAATTGGAAAATTTGCGCAGATATCGCGTACATTTCGGCGGATATCGTTTGCCTTGTTGTCGAAATCAGTTGCGGCCTGCCAGATGAACTCGGCAATGCGGAGCATCTCCGGCGCACCGAAGCCGCGGGTGGTGACAGCGGGCGTGCCGATGCGCATGCCCGAGGTGACGAACGGACTTTCCGGGTCGTTCGGGATGGCATTCTTGTTGGCGGTGATGTACACCTCGTCCAGACGGCGCTGCAGCTCCTTGCCGGTCACGCCGGTCTTTCGCAGGTCGATGAGCATCAGGTGGTTGTCCGTGCCGCCGCCGACCAGATCGAAGCCCTGCTTCTGGAGTGCGTCCGCGAGCACGCGGGCATTGGTGACGACGCGCTGCTGGTACGCCTTGAATTCCGGCTTGAGCGCCTCGCCGAAGCAGACCGCCTTTGCGGCGATGACATGCTCGAGCGGGCCGCCCTGTGTGCCGGGGAAGATGGCCTTGTTAAACTTCTTTGCCAGTTCCTCATCGTTCGTCAGGATGACGCCGCCGCGCGGGCCGCGCAGCGTTTTGTGCGTGGTGGTGGTGACGACATCCGCGTAGGGAACCGGACTCTGGTGCAGGCCGGCAGCCACCAGACCGGCAATGTGCGCCATGTCAACGAACAGGTACGCGCCGACCTCGTGTGCGATTTCAGCGAATTTTGCAAAGTCGATGGCGCGCGGGTACGCGGACGCACCGGCGATGATCATCTTCGGCTGCTCCTTTTTTGCAAGGGCACGGAGCGCATCATAGTCAATGAGACCGTTCTCATCCACGCCGTAGGGTACGATATGGTACAGCAGGCCGGACTGATTGACCGGCGAGCCGTGGGTCAGGTGACCGCCGTTGTCCAGGCTCATGCCGAGCACGGTATCACCCGGCTTGCACAGCGCCTGATAGACCGCCATGTTCGCCTGCGCGCCCGAGTGCGGCTGCACGTTCGCGTATTTCGCGCCGAACAGCTGGCACACGCGGTGGATGGCGAGGTTTTCCACCTCATCGACGCATTCGCAGCCGCCGTAGTAGCGCTTGCCGGGATAGCCCTCGGCGTATTTGTTGGTCAGCACGCTGCCCATTGCCGCCATAACAGCCTCGCTGACGATGTTTTCCGAGGCGATCAACTCAATGTTGCGCGCCTGTCGTTTGTATTCCGCTTCGATCATACGTCCGAGTTCGGGGTCGAACGCCGTCACGAAGTCCATTGCTTGACGAACCATGATACAGCCTCCTGCTGGATAAGAATTTACTGTTATAATTAAACCACATTTTTCGCATGGAATCTATTGACAAACATCTGATTTTTGCCTTAACGCTGCAGCAGTTTATAGTGAAATTGTTACATTGTGCATTTTTGTGCAAACAGTTGCCCTTTTTTCGACGATATGTTACAATACCAGTAGGATTATTTGGGGAGAGAGGATAACAAAATGACTAAGAAAGAACGTGCCGCCGCCGTTACCGAGCTGCTGAAATCGGTCTATCCGGAGGCGGTCTGCGCCCTGCATTATACACACGATTATGAATTGCTGTTCGCCACCCGGCTTTCCGCGCAGTGCACGGACGCGCGCGTCAATATTGTGACAGAAAAATTATTCAAGCAGTTTCCGACCCTGCAGAGCTTCGCGGATGCGTCCGAGGAGGAGATTGCCGAGGCCATCAAGACCTGCGGGCTGTTCCGCACCAAGGCGCGCGACCTCAAGGCGTGCGCCATGATGCTCATCGCCAATTACGGCGGCAGGGTGCCGGATACCATGGAGGAGCTGCTCAAGCTCCCGGGCGTCGGCCGCAAGACCGCCAACCTCATCCTCGGGGATATTTTCGGCAAACCCGCCATTGTGTGCGATACGCACTGCATCCGGCTGTCCAACCGGCTGGGCTTCGTCAAGAACGAGAAGGACCCGGTCAAGGTGGAGAACGCCCTGAGAAAGCTGCTCGACCCGGCGGAGTCGTCCGATTTCTGCCACCGGCTGGTGCTGTTCGGCCGCGAGCACTGCACCGCCCGCAGCCCGAAGTGTGAGGGCTGTCCGCTCGGTGCGGTGTGCCCGTCGTATCCCATTGCGAAATAACATAGAGAAAAAGTAGGACTTTGAGAAAAAACATAGAAAATCCACTTGACAAATTCTCATCGTGGGAATATACTGATTTCAGAAAAAGCAAAACCGCAGAACAAGAGTGAGTAAGAGCGAGACCGTGCTTCCAGAGAGCTTTCCGGTGGTGTGAGGAAAGCAGCAGAGGACGTTACTGAATGGACTTGTGAGGGCAGCCTCAAATCCGAAAGGAGAGTATGGCTGACGGGAATCCCGCCGTTACCATGGGAGCGTGTGTGTTTGCACACGACAGAGTGGACGTTTTTGTACGTCAATTTGGGTGGTACCGCAGAAGTAACAGGCTTTTGTCCCATGATGCACTTGCATCATAGGATGAAAGCCTTTTTTGTTTGTAAATGGAGGAAAACACAATGATTACCCCAAGCTGTGATGAGATTTTAGAACTCGCGAAGGAGTATACGACCATTCCGGTCTGCCGCGAGATCTACGCCGATATGACAACGCCGATCGCGCTGCTGCGCCGTTTGCAGACGCGTTCCGACCGCTTTTTCCTGCTGGAGAGTGTCGAGGGCGGCGAAGAATGGGCGCGCTACTCGTTTCTCGGCTACGACCCCATCCTGCGTGCAACCTGCAAAAACGGCACGGTAACGCTCGAGGGTACGGTCAACAAGACGGTCAAGACCGACAAGCCGCTTACCGTGCTCCGTGAGGTGCTCGGCGAGTACCGCGCACCGCGGCTTGAGGGTCAGCCGCCGTTCACGGGCGGTTTCGTCGGCTACTTCGCGTATGCGATGCTTGGCTACGCCGAGCCGACGCTCAAAATCAAGCGCGGCGCATGGGACGATTTCGACCTGATGCTGTTCGACAAGGTCATCGCGTACGACCACCTCAAGCAGAAGATCGTGCTCGTGGTCAACATGAAGACCGATAACGTGATGGAGAATTACGGCAAGGCGTGTGCGGCGCTCGAGGGCATGGCGGCGCTGATCAACGACCAAACCCCGCTGCCGCCGCTCAAGGCAACCGGCAGGCCGAGCTTCACCTGCAACGTCACCGAGGCGCAGTACGCCGACATCGTGGAAAAGACCCGCGAATACATCTTTGACGGCGATATCTTTCAGGCCGTCCAGTCGCGTCAGTTCTCCAGTCCGTATCAGGACAGCCTGCTTTCCGCGTACCGCGTGCTCCGCACCACCAATCCCTCGCCGTACATGGTGTTCCTCTCCATTGATGGGGACGAGATCATGTGCTCCTCTCCGGAAACGCTCGTCCGTCTGGATAACGGCCGCCTGACCACCTTCCCGGTTGCGGGTTCGCGTCCGCGCGGCAAAACGCCGGAGGAGGATAAGGCGCTCGAGAACGAGCTGCTTGCCGATGAGAAGGAGCTTTCCGAGCATAACATGCTGGTCGATCTGGGCCGCAATGACCTCGGTAGAGTTTCCAAGATCGGCACGGTGGAGGTCACCGATTACATGATGATCCACCGCTATTCCAAGATCATGCACATCTGCTCGCAGGTCGAGGGCGACATTGACGAAAAGTACGACGCCTGCGACGCCATCGAAGCCGTGCTCCCGGCGGGCACCCTGTCCGGCGCACCCAAGATCCGCGCGTGCGAGATCATCGAGGAGCAGGAGAGCGAGCCGCGCGGCGTATACGGCGGCGCACTCGGCTATCTGGATTTCACCGGCAATATGGATACCTGCATCGCCATCCGCATGGCTGCCAAGAAGAACGGCATCGTGACCGTGCAGGCGGGCGGCGGCATCGTCGCGGATTCCGTGCCGTATAACGAGTATATGGAAAGCGCAAACAAGGCAAAGGCAGTTATGAACGCCATCGAGCGTGCATCGGAGGTAGACGGATAATGATTCTCCTGATCGACAATTACGATTCTTTTTCCTATAACCTGTTTCAGCAGGCGGCGGCCATCCAGCCGGATATGCGCGTTGTCCGCAATGACGCGCTCACCGTCAGCGAAATCGAGGGACTGAATCCCTCGCACATCATTCTTTCTCCGGGGCCCGGCTATATGAAAAACTTTCTGTCTATGTAAAGTTTGACCAGAACCGTAGGGCGGGCTGCCCTACGGAGAAGATATCAATTAGTAATGATATAGTAGATGTAATAGAAAGGTCGATATAAATGATTCAGCTTGCAATTCACGAGGCCATCAACGGCCGAGATTTGGACTATACCATCGCTCGTGCAACAATGGAGGAAATGATGGACGGCACCGCGACCGACATCGAAATGGCAACCCTGCTGACGGCGCTCCGCATGAAGGGCGAAACCATCACCGAGATTACCGCCTGCGCCGAGGTCATGCGCGAAAAGGGCGCGCACATCGAGCCGAAGGGCGCGGTCATGGATATTGTCGGCACCGGCGGTGACGAGGTCGGCTCGTTCAACATCTCCACGACCGCCGCGTTTGTGGCGGCGGCAGGCGGTGTGCCGGTTGCAAAGCACGGCAACCGGTCGGTTTCGTCCAAGTCGGGCGCAGACGCGGTTCTGGTAGGCGAGTACCTCATGCGTGCCGCAGATAAAAAGCAGGCGCTCGATGCACTGCGGGAGGCCGCAAAATGAAGCTGAAATTCTGCGGACTAACCCGCAAAGCGGATATTGAAGCCGCGAACGAAACCAAACCGGACTTTATCGGCTTCGTGTTCGCGGAGAGCCGCCGGCATGTGTCGGATTTAGACGCGGCGCGGCTCAAGGAGCACCTTGACCCGCACATCAAGGCGGTCGGCGTGTTCGTGAACGATGAACCCGAGCATATTGCCGCGCTGGTGCGCGAGGAAGTCATCGACATCATCCAGCTGCACGGCGGCGAGAGCCTGCATTATATAAACAAGCTGCGAAAGCTGACAAGCGCGCCCATCGTCTACGCGGTGCGCGTGGAGACCCACCGCGACATTGAGCAGGCAGACACCCTGCCGGTGGACTATCTGCTGCTGGATACCTATGTAAAGCACGCCTACGGCGGCAGCGGCAAAACGTTCGACTGGTCGCTGATCGGCAAGGTAAACCACCCGTATTTTCTGGCGGGAGGCTTAAATGAAACCAACGTCCAAAGAGCCGCACAGACCGGCGCGTATGCGCTCGACCTGTCCAGCGGCATCGAAACGGACGGTGTAAAGGATATGGACAAGATGCGCCGCGTATCGGCGCTTGTGAAAGGAGCAAACCAATGAGCAAGGGACGTTTTGGCGTACACGGCGGTCAGTATATGCCGGAAACGCTGATGAACGCGGTTATCGAGCTGGAGGAAGCCTACAACCACTATAAGAACGATCCGGAATTCAACGCGGAGCTGACCGAGCTGCTGAACAACTACGCAGGCCGTCCGTCGCGCCTGTATTTTGCGGAGCATATGACAAACGATCTCGGCGGTGCAAAAATCTACCTCAAGCGTGAGGATCTCAACCACACCGGCGCACATAAGATCAACAACGTGCTCGGTCAGGCGCTGCTGGCGAAAAAGATGGGCAAGACCCGTCTGATCGCAGAGACCGGCGCCGGTCAGCACGGCGTTGCGACCGCGACCGCCGCCGCTCTCATGGGCAGGGACTGCGTGCCGCACGTCAAGGCGTACGTCAAGAGCATGAAGGACGCGGTACGCTCCGCAAACTAAATAAAAACGAGGGGAAAACGGTTGTTTCTCCCTCGTTTCATATTGATTATGGTGTAATGTTTTGCGTTGATTGTTCATGTTATCGTAGGGCGGGATGACCTCATCCCACCGTTTCCCAACCCGTTTGCACATTCGTAAATAAAAATGGAGAATGGTAAATCAAAAGGTTCATTCTCCATTCTCCATTTTCAATTAGTAATTGTCAGCCTTGAGTTCAAAGTAGGCTTTAGGATGCGCGCAGACCGGGCAGACCTCTGGCGCCTGTCTGCCAACCACGATATGTCCGCAGTTGGAGCACTGCCATACGCAGTCGCCGTCGCGGGAAAAGACCAGCTTGTCCTCGACATTCTTGAGCAGCCTGCGGTAGCGTTCCTCGTGCTCCTTCTCGATTGCGCCGACCATCTCGAACAGGTCCGCGATGTGGTCGAAGCCCTCCTCACGCGCCTCTTTGGCGAAGGTAGCGTACATGTCGGTCCACTCGTAGTTTTCGCCCTCTGCGGCAGCCTTGAGGTTGGCTGCGGTGTCATCAATGCCGCCGTTGAGCAGCTTGAACCAGATTTTCGCGTGCTCCTTCTCGTTTGCAGCGGTCTCCTCGAAGATTTTCGCAATCTGCACATAGCCGTCCTTTTTCGCCTTGGAGGCAAAGAACGTGTACTTGTTGCGTGCCATGGATTCTCCTGCGAATGCGGTCTGCAGGTTTGCTTCGGTGCGGGTGCCCTTGAGTTCTGCCATAATAGTTATCCTTTCTCCGTTTTTCCTATTCTTCCTGTCTCTTTTGACGGTCAGACCGTTCTGACTGCTCTTTTAGTCTTTCCTGCAAGCGCTGCAAATACCCTCGAACAGAATTTCGTACCGATGCAGCTCCACGCCGGAGGAATCCTCCACGCGGTCGATGAGATCGGTGACAGGCGGCATAAATACATCAAAAACGCCGCCGCACTTGGTGCACCGCACATGATAATGCGGCTTGATGTTGAAATCAAAGTGATCGGCACCGGTCGGCACAGGCACGCGCAAAATCTCGCCCTGAGCTGCCAGCTGGTTCAGATTGCGGTAAACCGTGGCCTTGCTGATGGTCGGGTGCTGCGCCGCGATAACGGCATAAATCGCATCCGCGGTAGGGTGGTTGTGCATCTGATTCACTGCCTGCAATACAATCTGACGCTGAATGGTGTTTCTGGTCTGCATAAAATGCACCTCCTTTATTAGTATTGCTTATTAATTAAGAGTATATTGCAAATCCATATTTTTGTCAATCGGTAAGAAGTACTTTTTTGAATAATGTATGGGAATAGATTTTGAAAAGGTTGCAGGCGATACGGAGAGTAATATAAACCGGGGAATGGAGATGGCAGTATGGATCGAACGGAGTTAGAAAAATATATACGGAATGATTATGGTACAGAGCCGGATTATCCGTGGATAAAGTATCCGAATTATGAAGTGTTCCGCCATAGCAGTAATAAAAATGGTTTGTCGGGTGCGGATGAAAACAAAAACGAGCCGTGAATCACATGAAGATTCACGGCTCGTTTGTTATAGTACATAAAGAAACACCATCAGATAATGACAAACGCTGCCGACGATTACGAACAGATGAAACAGCTCATGAAACCCGATCATTTTACCTAAATTCGGCTTTTTGGCGATATAGATCACGCCGCCGACCGTATACGACATACCTCCGGCAGCCAGCAGGGCAATGGCAGGCGAGGGCATGGACAGCACAACTCCGAAATCAAACGCGATCGCCCAGCCGAGCGCGAGGTACAGCGCGGTGCCGATGAGACGCGGCGCGTCAATCCACAGCAGCTTGATGGCAATGCCGGTCAGCGCAATCAGCCAGATCACGCCGAGAAAGATATAGCTGCGCGGCGCAGGCATGAATTTGAGAATAATCGGCGTATAGCTGCCCGCGATCAGCACATAGATCATGCTGTGGTCGAGCTTTTTCAGCCGCCGCAGGACGGCTTCGCCGCGGCCGGAGAAATGGTACACGCTGCTTGCGGAGTACAGCGCAATCAGCGACAGGCAGAACACCACGGCAGCCGCCGCAAGCGAGCCGGTGACGGACGAATCGAACAGCAGCCGCACGAGCAGCACGAACAGTCCGGCGCCGCTGAGCACCGCACCGATGAAATGAGAGTAACTGGAAAACGGCTCACGGGCCTTGAGAAATGCACGAGGCATACAAACTCCTCCTTTTCGCTATGTAGAGTTAAAAACTATATCATGTCTGTTATGATACCATATTTTTCGGAAATTGCAAGTGCTTTCTCTAAATTGTCACCATGAAAAAAGCACCGTCTTTGTTAATCAAAGACAGTGCTTGGGCAATACCGCACAATTAAAGCTGCGGCGCTTTGCGGAAATTTTATGCCCTGACTTTATAGCGGTTCCTTGCGCAGGCTCCGGTCGCGCTGCCGCTGATTCTGCGGTAATACATCAAGTATTACCGCAAAACCACGCCTCGTCAGTCCGTAAAATTTACTCGCAAATCGCTCTTGCTTAATTATGCGATACTGCCCTTGAAAAATCAGGTATACGATTTCGGAATCTTTATGGTTCTCTCCTGTGCGGGAAGGTGCCGGGCGACTTCCTGCCGGATTTTTTCATTTTTTATCATGGTCGGCATGTGCGCCCGCACGGTAATATCGTGCGAGGCGTTCGGATTCGCCGGAAGAATATCGCTCAGTTTGGTGTCCATCGTGATGCGGTAACGCGGCAGATCGGTCAATCCGCGCCGGATAGACGCCGTTCCGGTGTTGGTCAGTACGCTGACCTGGATACCGTTTTTCTGCAGCAGCGGCTGCATCCATTCGTCGCGCGCGCCGAACGGATATGCGAAAAACAGCACGTTTTTCTGGCTGGTATTTTGCGTGATGAGGTCAATGCTCTGCTTGAGGTCCTCGCCGACACGCTTGTTATACGCCGCCTGCGACTCGCCCTTCAGCCGCTGGATGCCGTTGATGCCGTCCGGTGCGGTCAGTCCGCCGTACTGCGGGTTGTGCAGGTTGTAGGTGTGAGAGGCCAGCTCCACCAGACCGCTGTCGGCCATTTCGGCTGCCTCATCCCACTTGAGGAAAAAGCGGTTCGCTTCCGTATTGTCGTTTGCGCGAATGCTTTTGCCGATCAGCGCAATGACGGCTTTCATGCCGGTTTTCTGCAGAATCGGGTACGCAATATCGTAATTGGAGCGATAACCGTCATCAAAGGTGATCATGACCGGCCGCTCGGGCATGGCTTCCTTTCCAGCTCGGATGTTGATCAAATCCGCCGAGAGCAGCGGCGTGTAGCCGTTGTATTCCAGATATTCCATGTCCTCCTGAAACCGCTCGCCGGTGATGGTCATGCTCGTCACGGCGGACGGGTCGTTCGTCAGGTTGTGATACATCAGAATCGGAACCTTCGAGGCAGTATTTGCCGCGCTGCAGCTGATGCAGGATACAAAAAATGCACCTGTCAGTCCGAAAAGGACCAGGCGTTGCCAGAATTTTTTCATATGTAAGCCTCCTACCGCTTATTGTTCGTTCAGTATACCATATTACAGTGGATTTGTCGAGCGGCATAACTCTTGCGTGAAGCGCGCAAAAGGCTTATAATAATAGCATTGCAGGCCGCACGGACAGACAGAAAATTGCGTGTTTCCGTTCGGCATTGTATTTGTTAAAAAATTGTAAAAAGATGAGGTGAACGCCATGCCGCGGCTGGAGAAAACCATAGAAGCGGTCTTTGCCGACCGCGATATCATGCCCGACGAGGTGCCGCAGCTTGACCTGTATATGGATCAGGTGCTGACGCTGTTCGATCAGTGTCTATCAGGCAGCAAGCGCACGCCGGAGGACAAGCTGCTGACAAAAACCATGGTCAACAACTACGTCAAGGAAGGGCTTATGACGCCGGTGAAGGGCAAAAAATACACGCGCCAGCAGATCATGCAGCTGCTCTGCGTGTACCATTTGAAGCAGACGCTGCGCTTAAACGATGTGAAGGCACTGACCGGTCGGGATGATGTAGACTTTGCGGCGTGCTACGAGCGGCTGCTCGCGGACAAGAAGCGCATGCGTGAGGCGATTCCGCCGCTGCTGACCGCCCAGCTGCCCGAGACGCCGGATGACCCGGAGGAGCGGCTGTGCACATGCCTTGCGCTCAGCGAAATTGCAAATTATTTACGTCGGCTGTGCGAAAGCATGATCGACGATATCCCGCAGCAGACAGAAGGAGATTGAGACCCATGTCCATCGAAAAAGCAAAAGCGTATCTGCGTCAGTTCGGTACAGAGGATCGCGTGATCGAATTCCCGGTGTCCAGTGCGACCGTGGAGCTGGCCGCCGAAGCTGCCCACTGCGAACCGGCACGCATCGCAAAAACGCTGTCGTTCCGCACGAATGACGGCGTGATCCTCATCGTTGCGGCAGGCGACACCAAGATCGACAACCCGAAGTACAAGGCGCGGTTCGGCTGCAAGGCGCGGATGCTCGCGTTTGAGGAGGTCGAGCCGGAGATCGGTCATGCGGTCGGCGGCGTGTGCCCGTTCGGCGTGAACGACGGCGTAACCGTCTACCTCGATGAATCGCTCCGACGGTTCGAGACGGTATTCCCGGCGTGCGGCTCGTCCAACTCAGCCATCGAGGTCACCATCCCTGAGCTGGAGAAATTCTCCGGTTTCAAGGCCTGGGTGGACGTCTGCAAGGGCTGGAGAGAGGCGTGAGCACGGTTGCCATCGGGCAGTTCGGCGCCGGAGAGGACAAAACTGCCAATCTCAGGGAAATAGAGCACATTGCACAAACAGCTGCGGAAAATAAAGCAAAAATGCTGTTTTTGCCGGAATACAGCATGTATTACGCAAAAGTGAACGCACGGTCGAAAAATATCGAGGCCGCAGAGCCGTGTGACGGCGCGTTCATTATTGCGCTCGGTGAGCTTTGCCGGAGATACGGCCTGTGGATTGCCGCAGGCATGTACGAGCGCACGGACGGTCTGCCGTACAACACGATTGCGGTTCTTGACGACCGCGGCAGTCTGCGCGGAACGCACCGCAAGAGGCGCTTGTACGATGCGTTCGGCTACCGGGAATCCGACGAGTGCCGGGCAGGGAAGGAGCCGTTTTCTCCCATCGAGACACCCGCCGGGAAACTGGGTATCATTACCTGTTTCGAGCTTCGGTTTCCGGCGCTCGCCGCCGAGCAGAAGGCGCGCGGCGCCGAGACGCTGTTCGTTCCGGCAGGCTGGGTGCAGGGCGAGAACAAGCTGCTGCACTGGCGCACCCTGCTGTGCGCCCGCGCCATCGAGAACGGGCTGACCGTGCTCGGCGCAGACCAGACCGCGCCCGGGCAGTTTATCGGGCACAGCATGGCGTTTGCACCGGACGGCACCGCGCTCGGAGAACTCGGGGAAGAGCAGGATTTGCTTATCGTGAAAATAAATTGATGAAAATTAACATGCGGTGAAAGGGGAGAGCGAATGAAGGCTGCCAAATGCTTTATCATCTGTGAAATCGTTTGCTTCGTCGGTCTGGCGCTGTCGTATATTGGTTACGCCAGTCAGTCATTAGAAGCATTGAGCAGGTATTTTGTACTGGGTGTGTTCCTGTTCAGCCTGCTGATTCTGTTGCTTTCCGTCTGCAATCTGATTGCGGCAGCACGCGTGAAGAAACGGCTGAACGACCCTGCAATTCGTTCAACAATCTGGAAATTGGTTGTGTCCATGAAGCTGATTGCCATTCCGATGTTTCTTGTAAATTTTCTCTACGGCATTATTTACGGCGTATTTTCGGTGATTTTTGTGTTTACCGCACCAATCGTGCTGATGGAAATTCTGGTTGCCTGGTTTGCCATGATGGCCTCGTCCGGCTACTGCATCGCGCTTGTTCTGTATGCGCGAAAGCAGGGCAAAATCAGCACCGGAACCGCAGTCCGGCAGGTCATTTCCCAGTTTATCTACGTTGTTGATGTTATCAGCCTGTTTTTCATTCGTAAGACGGTGAAAGAATGCGAAACGGCATAATAAGTTTAAAAAGGAGTATAATCATGCAGTTTGATCCTACATTATACGTTATTACGGACAGTACCTACCACACGACCGAGACCCTGCTCCACGCGGTGGACGAGGCGTGCAGGGGCGGTGCAACGCTCATTCAGCTCCGCGAGAAGGACACCGGCGGACGCAGCTACCTTGAGCTGGCGCAGCAGGTCAAGTCTATCACCGACCGCTACAGCGTGCCGCTCATCATCGACGACCGTGTGGACGTTGCCATTGCCTGCGACGCAGCCGGCGTGCACGTCGGCGCGAGCGACCTGCCGGTGGCGGTCTGCCGCAGGCTGCTCGGCCCGGATAAGATCGTCGGCGCGACCGCCAAGACGGTCGAAGCAGCCGTTGCCGCATACAACGACGGCGCGGATTACCTCGGCACCGGCGCCATTTACCCGACGACCACCCACGTTACCACCAAGGTTACGCCGGTCTCCGTGCTGAACGATGTGTGCCGCGCCGTGCCGATTCCGGTGGTTGCCATCGGCGGCCTGAACGCGGATAACATGGACGTGCTGGCGGACAGCCCCATCAAGGGCATCGCCGTGGTCTCTGCTGTCATGAAGGCGGACGATCCGTGCGCGGCTGCCGCTCATATCAAGGAAAAGTTCCTGAAAATGATGAATAAGTGAGAAAAAGCTCTGAAACAGGTGTTTCGGAGCTTTTCTTTTACAGGTCAGTTGTTCGGTTCGATCGCGTAATCGTAGACCTCGTGTCCGCTTTCGAGCACCTTGCCGTCCACGGTGATGAGCACTGCGGTTGCGCCGCGCGCCTGCGCGAACGTGTTGACCAGTGCGTAGATCTTGAGCGTTTCACCGGCGGTGCCGGAGGCACGGATCGCCTCGCCGAAGGCGGCATTCATGTCGAGCGTGAGCGTGCCGTTCTCGAGCGACGAGGACTGCACCTTGACGCCCTCGGGCAGCGAGCCTGCGGCGATGAGTGCGTCCACAAGCGACTGGTCGGAGTCGTCCTTCGCGTCTGCGCCGGTCGGCGTGAGCGTTTCACCCTGTTCATCCGGAACGTAGATCGTGACCGACTCTGTGCCGCTCGGATTGGGGTTTTCCGGCTGTACGGCAGGTTTATCGGTCTTGGAATCGGACGGTTTTCCGGAATTGCTGTCGTCCGGCGTTTCCGGCGTGGTCGGGTTCTCCGGCTCGGTAACAGCAGGCTTTTCCGGCTCATCGGCGGGCTTGCTGCGGACATATCCATATACACAGGCTGCGGCGACTACTGCAATGATCGCAATTACGGCTATAATAACTTTTGAGCGTTTCATTGTAAACGCCTCCTTTCTCTTACAAGCTTATTGTATCAAGCCAGACGGGAAAATACAAGGGATATACTGTTAACAAACGGCGGCTTTTTGCCCCGGTTTGGGCGTCCTCTGTTTTTTTGCACCGATCCGTTGGGGTGCAGAAAAATTTCTCGAAAATTTTCAAAAAGTTGACCATTCACGGTCAATTTTCACCTCCATCCGGCATAGGGTTGAAGGAGGTGACGCAATGATGAACATTGCATTCAAACAGGCGCACAGCGGCAACTACCGCCGAGCCGCACGCGGAAAGGAGGATATCTGCTATCTGGTGATTCACTTTACGGCGAACGACGGCGATACCGCGAAAAATAACGCGGATTACTTCGCTCGGGCGGAGATTTCGACCTCAGCGCACTATTTTGTGGACGAAAACGAGGTTTGGCAGTCGGTCCGCGACGCGGATATCGCATGGCACTGCGGCACGCGCGGCGTCTATTTCCACCCGTACTGCCGCAACGCGAACAGCATCGGCATTGAGCTGTGCAGCCGCAAAAACGGCGAGAAATTCTACTTTATGCCCGAGACCGTGCGCCGGGCGCAGGCGCTGACGCGCGAACTGATGGCGAAATACGGTATTCCGCTCGAAAATGTTGTGCGCCACTACGATGTTACGCACAAAAACTGTCCTGCGCCGTTCGTCGAGAGTGCATCCGCGTGGACAGCATTCAAGCAGGGGTTACAGAAAAAGGAGGAACCTGACATGACCGAAGCCGAGGTAAAGAAGATCATCGAGAGCACCCGCAGGACGTACAACAGCGTTTCCGCCGTTCCCGCGTGGGCGAAGCCGACTGTCGAGAAGCTGACGCGCAAGGGCTGGCTGCTTGGCGATGAGCACGGAAAACTCGACCTGACCGAAGAGCTGCTCCGCACGCTGGTTATCAACGACCGCGCCGGAATCTACGGCGAATAAGCGCAAAAGAGGCTGTAAATTAAATTTACAGCCTCTTTTTGTTACTTTGTATTCTGATAGGTCAAACCCTTTTTTCGGATGATAAACAGCTGGATATAGTACGATGCCGCAAGGAATACCGCTGCGAATGTCCACGCAGCCGCGTCCGTGTAGAACAGACCGCGCTCGCCGATGACCTTGGTCAACAGCAGCGATGCACCCACACGGCCTGCGAACTCGGTCAGACCGGAGAGCATGGGCGCGGTCGTAAAGCCCATGCCCTGCAGGGCCGAGCGGTAGGTGTGCAGCACATAGGCGGACAGTAAAAACGTGCTCATGACGACCAGATAATCGTATGCGACCGACAGCGCCTCGGCAGCGTTGGCAGCATCCGCGGAGATGAACAGGGCGACAACGTGACGGCCGAACAGGATCATGCCCGCCGCCAGCAGCGCGGAAAAGCTGAGCGCCAGCACAAGCGTCGAGCGGACACCCATCCGCACGCGGTCAAGCCGGTTTGCGCCCCAGTTCTGGCCGGTATAGGTCGAGGCGGCGTAGCCGAACGCGGACGCGGAGCAGTCCATCAGACCGTGCAGCTTGTTGGTCGCGGTAAAGCCCGCGAGGAACACAAAACCGCAGGTGTTGATAACCGCCTGCATGATGATGCCGCTGATGACGATGACGAAATGCTGCAGCGCGAGCGGCAAACCAAGATGGCACAGCCGCCGGATCACACTGCCGTTCGGCTGCCAGTCCGGCTTTTCGACGGACGCAGCCGGGATTTTCCGCAGCGCAATGACGCAGTACGCGAATGCAAACAGCTGCGCGAGCAGCGTCGCGGCGGCAGCGCCCGGAATGCCCCAGCCGAAGCGGATAACGAACAGCAGGTCGAGTACAATGTTCAGACATCCGGCAGTAAACATGGCAATAAGCGGACTTTTGCCGTCTCCGAGTGCGCGGAGAATCGCCGCTGCCATGTTGTACGCCATCGTGATGAGCGTGCCCGCATACATCATGGTTAAATAAATGTGCGCGCCGTCATAGATGTTCTCGGGCGTGTCCAGCAGGTGCAGCAGCCAGCCTGCCGAGGATACGAACACCACAGTCAGCAGGATGCCGACTGCCGCGCACAGCAGCACGGACATGGTGATGGCCTTGCGCAGTCCCTTCTTATCGTTTGAGCCGAAGGTCTGCGACACGAGCACGGAAAAGCCCTGCGTCATGGCCTGCACGGTCCACAGCACCAGCCAGTACAGCCAGTCGGTCGCGCCGAGTGCGGCCAGCGCCTCCACACCGACACCGCGCCCGACGATGGACGCGTCTGCGACGGTGTACAGCTGCTGACCGACATTTGTCAAAATCAGCGGTACGGCCAGTCCGAGAATGAGTTTTGTCGGACGGCCGACGGTCATATTTGTCTCTCTGCTCATACAATCTCCTTACTTTGCCAGTTCGTATATTGCCGCCGCGATGATTTCCGCGTTCTGCAGCACGCGCTCGATCTCCATGTACTCGTCCGGCTTGTGCTCGCGCACCTCATCGCCGGGGAAGATCGGGCCGAATGCGACAAGGTTCGGCATGGACTTGGCATAGGTGCCGCCGCCGATGCTCTTCAGCTCGGCCTTCTCGCCGGTCTGCTCCTCATATACCTTGGACAGTCTGCGGATGAGTTCGCTTTCGGGCGGCATGTAAATGGCCGCCGCGTGGGTCAGCTCGGTTTCGGTAAAGCCGCCGAGCGTGAAACCGCGCGACAGACGCGGGTACACGCGCTCGTATTTCAGGGTGACCGGGTAGCGCACCGAGAAAACGAGCGACAGCGTTTCCTGCTCAAATTTTGCCACGCCGAGGTTGAGCGTCAGCGGGCCGGACAGCTCATCGCGCATGGCGAGACCGAGGGACTCGCCGTGCACCTCCATGCCGATGCGCTCTGCCACAAATGCCATGCAGTCGCCAAGCTCGCCGGTCAGCGGCAGCTGATTGAGTGCCTGCGCCAGCCGTCCGATGGCATTTTCGCCCTGCTCCGGGGTCGAGCCGTGAACGGCAATGCCCTCGGCTTCCACGCGGATGCCGCCCTCGATCGGCGTGACGGCTACCTTGTCCGCCGAGATTTTGGAAGCCGCGTCCGCCGGACACTGCAGCTCCGCCGCCGCATACGCCGGAGAGATGTTGGAGGCAGCACCGCCCTCGAACTTTGTCAGGCGGTAATCGCCGGTCTGGTGCAGCTTTCGGCTGTAAGTGCCGTTGAGAATGCCCTTTTCGCCGTTGATGATCGGGTATTCGCCGTCCGGTGTGAAGCCGTACACCGGCAGCTCGCCGCCATGCGAAACGTACCACGACATATCGCCGCAGCCGGTTTCCTCGTTGGTGCCGAACAGCAGACGGATGCGCTTGGAGGGGGCAAATCCGGCATCCTTGAGCGCCGCCAGCGCGTAGATGGCCGCCACCATCGGGCCCTTGTCGTCCATCGTGCCGCGTCCGTAAATACGGCCGTTTTTGATTTCGCCGGAAAACGGCTCGGTCTCGGTCCAGCCGTCGCCGGCGGGCACAACGTCCAGATGACCGAGCACAGCCACCATTTCCTCGCCCTCGCCGTACTCGCACCAGCCGACGCGGTCGTCCATATTGCCGGTCCGGAAGCCCAGCTTTTCGCAGAGCGCAAGCGCTTCGTGCAGCGCACGGGCAGGCTCGCGGCCGAACGGCGCATGCTCCTCCGGCACGCCTTCTACGCTCGGGATGCGCACGAGCGCGGCAAGACTTTCCAGCAGTTCGTCCGCATGTGCGCGGATATAGGGTTTGCAGTTCATAATAAAAACCTCCTTAACAGGGTGGATTATTCATCGGATTGGGAATGATTGAGCACAAAATGGCTCTTTTTGTATGCGATAAGTCCGTCGCGCTGCATGCGGCTCAGCTCGGCGGACAGCGCACTGCGGTCCACGCCGAGGTAGTCGGCAAGCTGCTGACGGTCAAACGGAATGTCGAACGTGTCCGAGCCGTGCTGCACCGCCTGTGCGGACAGGTACGACAGCAGCTTGCCGCGCATGGATTTCGGACTTGTGTGGAAGATTTTTCGCGTCAAAAGCAGGTTTTTCTGCGCGGTGACGTCCAGAAGATTGCGTAAAAGCACACTGTGCGCGCTGTCCTGCGCGGCAGAGGAGAGCAGCGTTTCGCTCGGCAGGAACAGTACCTCGGACGGCTCGTCCGCCACCGCGGAGACCATCATGGGCGTGCCGGGGACGCAGGCGTATGTTTCAGCGAATACCGAACCGGGCGTAATGCGGTCGAGCAGCGTCTTGTGGCCCCATGCGTCGCAGCGCTCGATATTCACGCCGCCCGAGAGCAGAATGCACAGCGCATGCGCGGTATCGCCGACGCGGTAAATCGGCTGAAATTTGTCAAATTCACGCGTGCAGGCGTGCAGACGGCGCAAAAGCGGAGATAACTCTGCGGTTTCAATGCCGCGGAACAGACCGCAGCGTGCAAGGATGGACAGGTTCATATTTCCTCCTGTTTTGTTGTTGGGACAACATACTTTGCCTTCTCAGTATAGTAAGATATGAGCGTAAAGTCAAGCGGGACACACGAACCGCGCAGGCGGTTCGCCCGAACGGGGCGGCAGCTTTTTCAGCACCGACTGACCGGGGCACGCGAACTGCGTTAGCGGGTTCGCCCTGTCCGGGCGGAGAGTTTTCCGCTGAGCCTCAGCGGGGAGATTCGCCGTCTGCGGACGGCGGGGACGTGCCGCGCCCCGCGGCGGGGGCAAAAAGGAAGGACAACCTGCGGTTTTCCTTCCTCTTTGAACTCCTGCCTTTCCCTTGCTTCCTAATCTGGCGCAGATTGCCGACATGTGACCGCTCCGAAAAGGAGAACGGCAGAGGATTTTTTCTCTGCTACGGACGAACTACCTTCGGAGTCCGTCCTCTTGAGCAACCTATTCGCAGGGTCAGATACCGTACTGCTACACATACGGTTTACTCTACGCAGGCGCGACATAACAGTGTCGCGCAACTCTTTGACACGTTGTAACGCACGGCACCTGCGAATTTAGACGTTTGGTACAATTTATCCTCGTAGGTGCTGTCTATCATAACGCGCTTACGAATTGCGCGGCACGGTTATGCCGCGCCTGCGTTGATTAACCCGTATGTGTAGCAGTACGCTATCTGAGAACTGCGAAAAGGCGGAGAAAGACACGCAACGGTAACCCGACTGCCGTTCCCCATTTTCGAAGCGGTCACATGTCGGCAATCTGCGCCAGACTCTCCAAGGGAAAAGGGGAGATTCACAAGAGGGTGGAAAACCGCAGGTTGTCTACCCTCTTGTGCCCCCGCCGGGTAGGCGGCCCCCCGCTGGCTCAGCGGAACCATCTCAAGACAAGAAACAGGATATATAAGGAGAAAACACTATGATTCGCAAAATTATCGAAATCGACAAAGAAAAATGCAACGGCTGCGGCCTGTGCGCCCACGCCTGCCACGAGGGCGCCATCGGCATGGTGGACGGCAAGGCCACTCTGCTCCGCGACGACTACTGCGACGGCCTCGGCAATTGCCTGCCGGTCTGCCCGACCGGCGCCATCTCGTTCGTCGAGCGCGAAGCCGCCGCTTACGACGAAGCCGCCGTGCAGGCCAATATGCAGGCAAAATCTCAGCCGCACACCGGATGCCCGGGCAGCATGGCACGGAGCATGGAACGCGCCCCGGTCAATCAGCCGGCCTCGTTCATTCCGATGCCGAGCCAGCTGCGCCAGTGGCCGGTGCAGATCAAGCTCGTGCCGGTGAATGCGCCTTATTTTGACGGCGCAAGCCTGCTCATCGCGGCAGACTGCACCGCTTACGCGTACGCAAACTTCCATCAGGATTTTATTCGAGGGAAGGTAACGCTCGTCGGCTGTCCCAAGCTGGATGATGTGGATTACAGCGAGAAGCTGACCGAAATCCTCCGTCAGAACAACATCAAAAGCGTAACCGTTGTCCGCATGGAGGTGCCGTGCTGCGGCGGACTGGAATACGCCGTCCGCACCGCGCTGCAGAACTGCGGCAAGCTGCTGCCGTGGCAGGTGAAGACCATTTCCATCAAGGGCGAACTGCTGGACGATTGACCGATTTCTGTCGATTTCACTGATTTGCATTTGCAATTTTCGTTCGAAACATGTAAAATAAAAAGGTAACACCACAAAGCACCGCAGTCAAATTGTGTGGTGGTGCCTTTGGAATGACACCGCGCAACGCGGTATGTAGGAGCGAAAATTCATGGCAGTCACTTTGGCAGAGATCGCTGCGCTGGCGGGCGTTTCCCGCGGTACGGTGGATCGGGCACTTAACGACAGAGGACGCGTCGATCCCAAGGTTGCGGCACGCGTGCGCCGCATTGCGGCAGAGCGAGGCTACCGCCCGAACCGTGCGGGACGCATGCTGGCACGCGCGAAAAACCCGATCAGGATCGGCGTGATCGTCCAGTCGGTCGAGACCATGTTCATGCACACGGTATTTGAGGAGATCGAACGCGCATCGGCGCACTTTACCACCACCGGCGCAGAGGTCCTCGTGCGGCCGCTTGAGGGCATCGATGCACAGCAGCAGCTGGACGTGATCGACGAGCTGCTCGAGGCAGGCGTGCAGGGCATCGCGCTTTCTCCGGCGGAGGACGAGCGGATACGCGCCCGTATTCAGGAGCTGTCCGGGCGCATGCCGGTCGTTACCTTCAACTCGGATCTGCCGGACTCGGGCCGCCTGTGCTATGTCGGCGTGGACAATTTCGCGTGCGGACGCATGAGCGCCGGTCTGATGGATCTGCTGCTCGCCGGTCACGGGGAAGTCCTGCTGGTTGCCGGTCAGGAAAACAACTGGTCGCATCAGCAGCGTGTGGACGGCTTTCAGACCGAGGCTGCCGCAAATTTCCCCGGTTTGAGCCTGCTGCCGCCGCAGACCTGCGGTGACGATCAGCAGCTGGCGCATGATATTGTGTGCCGCGCCGTGAAGGAGCATCCGTCGCTGCGCGGTGTGTACGTTTCGGTAAACGGTCAGCTCGGCGCGTGCGACGCGCTGCGTGAACTGGGTTTACAGGGCAAGGTGCACCTGATCTGCCACGATTTGATTCCGGCAAATGCGGAGAATGTCCGCCGCGGACTCATCGACTTCCTGATTGATCAGGATGCCGCCCTGCAGGGCGCCCGTCCGATCGAACTGCTCATGGACTACCTGCTGGCAGGCGAAAAGCCGGAGACCGACCGCATTCTCGCGTGCATTGATATCCGCAACCGCTACAACGTGTGAGGTGCGCGATGAAAGAGGTTTTGCGGCTCGATCACGGCGTTTTGACACATTTTCCGGCACCGGCCGGACGGAATAAGCCTGCGCTCATCCTGTGCCCGGGCGGCGGCTACGAATACTGCTCTATTCGGGAGGGCGCACCGGTCGCGCGTGCGTTTGCGCGGGACGGTGTGGAAGCGTTCGTGCTCGAGTACGACTGCACGGAGGTGCCGCTTGGCGTAAAGCCGCTGCACACGCTGTCCGCGTCTGTCGCCTGGGTGAGAGCACACGCGGCACAGCTCGGCATCGCGGCAGACCGCATTGCGGTCGGCGGATTTTCGGCGGGCGCCCATCTGGCGGGACTGCTGGCAGCAACCTGGCACGACGCAGACTGGTTTCCCGCGGGCACGGATCTGCAGGCGCACCGACCGAATGCGGCGGTGCTGTGCTATCCGGTGGTCTCGGCGGGAGCGTATGCACACCGCGGCAGCTTTGTGCGTCTGGCAGGTGAAAATGCTGCGGAACAGCGGAGGTTTTCACTGGAAACGCTGGTTTCCGCGCGCATGCCGCGTACATTTTTGTGGCACACCCTGACGGACGCGACCGTTCCGGTCGAGAACACACTGCTGCTCGAGGCGGCTTTGCGCCGAGAGAACATCAGTCACGAGCTGCACCTGTTCCCGCACGGCGTGCACGGACTCGCGCTCGCGGATTTGGAGACAGCCGACCCGATGAAAGGGCGCGTGCCCGACCGGCATATAAACCGCTGGCAGGCGCTCTGCGCGGAATGGCTGAAGGAGGAATAACAATGCAGATTCGACACACCCGGCCGGAGGATCTTCCGGCGATGCAGGCAATTTTCGCGGACGCGCGGGCGTTTATGCGCGAAAATGGCAATCCCGATCAGTGGGGAGACAGATTCCCGACGCAGGAAATGTTGGACAAGGATCTTGCACTGCACCGCAGCTACGTCTGCGAGGACAACGGCAAAATCGCAGCGACCTTTGCGTTTACGACCGATGGCGAGCCGACCTACCGCGTCATTCGCGGCGGGGCCTGGCTGGACGATGCGCCGTACGGCGTTGTTCACCGTATCGCGGCGGCTAAGGGCACGCATGGCGCGGCTTCGTTCTGCATGAACTGGTGCATGGAGCAGTGCGGCAACATCCGCATCGACACGCACGCGAACAACAAGCCTATGCAGGGTCTGCTGAACAAGCTCGGCTATACCTATTGCGGTGTCATTGAGCTGGAAAACGGGCGCGGAGAACGTCTGGCGTTCCAGAAACGAGTAGAAAAGTAAGTAAGAATTGCAGAATGGCATACCGGAGAGAATCTCTCGGTGTGCCGTTTTTTTTGTTCTCGGACTTTGATAAAATTAAAGATTGACTTTAATATAATTTAATATTATAATGAAGTTACAATGAAAGGAAGTGATAGCCGTGGCAATCGAGGTAATGCCGGAGTGGCTTGCATCGCTGGACGAGGAGGACGTGTCGTTCATCAAAAAATTCGTGCTGGCGTCGGGTTCGCTCAAGGAGGTCGCGGGCATTTATGGCGTGACCTACCCGACCGTGCGCCTGCGTCTGGACCGTCTGATCCAGAAGATCAGGCTTGGCGAGCAGGCGGACGAGGAGCCGTATATCGCGCTCATCAAGCGTCTTGCGGTCAAGGACAAGCTGGATTTTGACACGGCGAAGCTGCTCATCAACGAGTACAAAAAGCTGAGAGAGGGGAATAAATAATGCTGATTGCAACGGTTTCTACAATTATTTCGATGATTTTTCTGATCGCGTTTGTCGCGGCAATGATTATTTTGCAGGTCTATCTTTCCAGACGGGAGAGCAGACTGCCGGGACTGGTTTTGCCTGCCATCACGTTTTCGGGGGAGCTGTTCATCCTGCTGAACGTGGTGACGAATGTGGTGATGACCTCGGTGGCTGACAATGCGGTTGGCGGAGTGGATTCGTACAGCGTGTTCGTGACGGTGATCAACACGGTGCTGACGCTGCTTGTTATCTCCATGCCGACCATCGTGCTGCTGGTGATCTACTTCCTCTGCCGCAGAAGGATGAACCGCAAAAAGCAGATCGAGAAGATGAATATTCAGGATTTGTGAGTTTTTCGCTGAAATTCAGCGGGACATGGCCTGCCCGGCCGGGGCACAAGAGGGTAGACACCTGCGGTTTCCACCCTCTTGTGAATCACCCCTTTCCCTTGGAGGGCACGGTGGTGATGGGAGAACTGAGACTATAAAGGAACGGCAGAGGATTTTTTCTACCGTAGGGGAGCACAGTGTGCTCCCATTTCTTTACCTATTCGCAGTGTCAGATACCGTTCTGCTACACATAAGATTAAGTCCACGCAGAGGGCGGCATGACAGTGCCGCCCAATTTTTTTGCGCGTTATACCGCCCGGCACCTGCGGATTTAGATGTTTGGCACAATTTATCTTCGCAGGTGCTGTCTATAATCACCAACTAACGGGTTGCGCGACACGGGCATGTCGCGCCTGCGTAGACTTTCCGGTCTGTGTGGCAGTAATGTATCTGGTACTGCGAACAGGTTACGAAAAACACGGAAGAAAAAATCCTCTGCCGTTCCCCATTTCGAAGCGGTCGCCGGTCTCTGATCTGCGCCAGACTATCTAATAAGGGAAAGGTAGGAGTTCAAAGAGGAAGGGAAACCGCAGGTGTCCCTTCCTTTTT
>NZ_CDRQNY010000026.1:0-24820 GCF_977037065.1 Butyricicoccus sp.
GAAAGGTGTTCGTAAATCGGCTGCACCGCTGCACGGAACTTTTCGGCCTGCTCCTCATCGAGCAGCGCCATGTAGCAGCCGCTGCGGGATGCATGCAGCATTGCTCGAACCTCTGCGCTCTGCCAGTGGTCGCGCTGCCACGAAGCCGCCTCAGCGGCGCATCGCTCAATGATGGTCTGCTCCTCCTGTGAGAACGTTTCCCACGTTTCCGAGGACGCGACCAGCACATCCGCGTTGTAGGAATGTCGGTCGTACGTCCAGTATGGTGCAAGCTGATAGTAGCCGCTGTCCACATAGGTAGGCAGCGTGCTCTCGGCGCCGTCAATCCGGTCAGTGCGGAGCGCGAGCGCAATCTCATCCGGCGGCAGCGTCACCGCCTCGGCGCCCCACATCGGAATGACCTGCTTCATCTGCGAGGAATCCTCGGTGCCGAGCCGCAGGTCCTTCATGTCATCGAGTGAGGTGATCGCCTTTCCTGTCGTGAAAAAGCACCGGTAACCGGCATAAAAATAGCTTAAACCGGTAAGGCCCTTGTCCTCGAGCGAGGCCATCACCTGCTGACCGACTGCACCGTCCAGCACCCGGAACAGGTGCTTGTCCGAGGTGTACTCGTACGGCAGCTGCAGCGCCGCAAGCTGCGGTGCATACGCTGCGGCAGACGAGATTGGCGTGCGTACAAAATCAATGCCGCCGTACACGCACTGCTCAAGTGCGGATGCATCGGTGCCAAGCTCGTTATCAAAGCTCGGCAGAATTTGTATCGCGCCGTCCGTTTCCCTGCGCACCATGTCGCAGAAGCGCTGACACGCCTGATTGGCGAGGTAGTTTTCGCTCTGCCCGCCGGCAAGGCGGTAATAGCGGATATGCGGCTCGTCCGTGCCGCCGGTACATGCACAGAGCATGAGCAGCAGCCATCCGGCGATCACACACCGAAAGCGTTTATTCATCTTTCCATCTCCTATTATATAGGGTGACCAGTTTCGGCAACATCGTAAATACTTGCGGTAGACAGGTAAAATCACAGCACACTGAAAATTTTCACATTCTATTTTATGACATTTGCATAAACATTTTGGAGGAAATAGTAAATTTTCCGTATAAATTCCGTAAATCCTGCCGCGCGGATCGTTCAGTTTGCGTTATGATTGCGGTACTCGGTAGGCGTTACGCCCAAATGCCGCTTGAACACCTTCGTGAAGTAGTTTGCATCCGTGTAGCCGACCCGAACAGCGATTTCCCGTACCGGAATATCAGTCTGCTGCAGCAGCTCAACCGCACGGTCGATACGGTAGGCGGTCAAGTATTCAAGGAAGGTCTGGTTATACGAGGTGCGAAAAAAGCGTGAGAAGTAGAACGAACTCATGCCCATCGCTTCTGCCGCCTGATCAAGCGACACATCCTGCATGTAATGATGCTCCAGCCACACGGAAAACTGGGTGCAGAACGTATTTCCTGGCTTGTCCCCGCATACCGCCGGACGGCTTTCCGGCAGCAGATTCAGCTTGCGCAGGCAGGCGGTAATCTGTGCGCTGTCAAACGGCTTGACCAGATAATCCGTTCCGCCGGCCCGCATGGCGCCTACGGCGTAGTCGAAGCGGTCGAAGGCAGTCAGGAATACAATATGGGTTTCCGGCATGGCTTTGTGGATGATTGCTGCCGCATCAAGGCCGTTCATCACCGGCATTTCAATATCCATCAGTACCAGCTGCGGCTGAATTTGACGGGCGCGTTCAACCGCCTCCCGTCCGTTCGCAACTCCCTCGATGAGTGCATCCGCGCCAAGCAAATCGCGCATCTGTCCGCTCAGATTCTGCAGACTCAGCGGTTCGTCCTCCGCGATCAGTACCTTTAACATATATACTCTTCCCCTTTCATGGGCAGTATGATGCGGGCTGTCGTGCCCAATCCGGGACAGCTGACAATGCGGAAGCTGCCGCCGGACAGCGCAATGCGTCCCGCGATATTCTGCAGGCCGATGGACCGGTGTCCCTCGGCGGTGTTCTGTTTCATTTTGCTGCGCGAGAAGCCGCCGCCGTTGTCCGTAATCTGGATGCGGCAGCCATTCGGTGTGCTCTCAGTGACAATGCGGATGCGGCCGCCCGCACTGCGGCTGCGCATACCATGTACGATAGAGTTTTCCACGATCGGCTGCAGTGTGAATTTCGGCAGTTCACAGGCCGCACAGCGGCTGTCACAGTTCATCTCGAACGAAATACGTTCACCGAACCGCAGCTCCTGCAGGGAAATGTAGTCGCGCAGCAGCGCAAGCTCGCGGTCAAGTGTTACCACGCTGTCGTCATGGTCGAGCGTGTAGCGGAAGAAGTTCGCCAGCCGCACCACCATGTCGCCGGTGACGGTCGCCTGCTCGATTCCGGCCATATTGGCCACGCTCTGCAGCGTGTTGAACAGAAAATGCGGATTGATCTGGCTCTGCAGCTGCGCAAAGCGGCTCTGCTCGATCAGCTGCCGCAGGCGTGCTGCCTCGCTCTCCTGCTGACGCAGGGATTTTTCCAGCTGTGCTTCGCTTTCCAGTGCGTGGATCGTCCGCGCGATCTGGTGCTTGAGATGGTTGAACGAGTCGGCGAGCATACCGATCTCGTCCGAGCGTGCAAAGTTAAAGTCCTCAATGTCGTATTCGCCATCCGCGACGCGGTGTGCACCGCGGCTCATCTGCTGTACCGGCAGCAGCAGGCTGCGTGCGTAGTACAGCATCGCGCCTGCAAACAGCACGCTGCCGATCGCGGCTACGATGGTAAATACCATGTTCTGTGAGGTCCCCCGCTGACCGAGGACCAGATAGCCCTCGCGTCCCTCCATCAGAAACGCCGCCGTCAGCTGATCGGTGTATTGTGTCAGATAGCTGCCCTGTGTACGCAGAGCTTCGTAGTTCACCGCGTCAAATGTGCCGTCATGCAGCTGTGCGATGAACGTCTCCTGACGGACACGATAGCTTTTCATCGTGCGGTCGATGACCTGCTTAAGCACCTCGCTCTGCGTGCTGCCGTCGGTCTCTGCGCTGCGCAGCCGCACCCACGCAGAGGCGGTGTCCTGCACGGCGTCCGCATATTTGTCGATCGTATCGGACTCGGGCGCCGCAAACGTCAGCTCGCCCAGAAGCGCATTTTCCTGCTCCATGGCGTTCATGTAGTCCGTGCAGCGTGCATATTCGGACAGGATATCATCGCTTTTCTCGCGGTAATCGTAAAAATCGTTCATTAACAGTCCCACCACCAGCAGAATGGGAATGATGAATGCACAGCTCAGCACGATCGCCTTGTGCAGAATGGACAGACGCACCCACCATTGACGTACTCCGTGCACAGGCCCACCTCCTTTGTCAGATTTTATCATAAGCCAATTGATAAGCAATGTAAACCTTTTCTGGGCAGAAAAGGTAAAAAAACGCCGCACCGGCGGTGTGCAAAGAAAAACGCAGGAAGGCATCCCAAACGGACGCTTCCTGCGTTTCCTATTCAGTCTGATCCGGCGGCTTCATTATCGAATAACGCGATGAAAATGAAAGCGTTACGGCGACAGCTTCTCCCGGAGCATCGCGAGCAGCTGCTGCATATCGAACGGCTTGGAAAGATGGCCGTTCATGCCTGCCTTCTCTGCGTTCTGCCTGTCCTCGTCAAAGGCGTTCGCCGTCATGGCGACAATGGGCAGACCCGCCTTTTCGGCATCCGGCAGAGCGCGGATGGCACGCGCGGCCGCATAGCCGTCCATGATCGGCATCTGAATGTCCATCAGCACCAGATCATAGTACCCGGGCGCGCTCTCGCGCACCTTGTCTACCGCAACCTTTCCGTTTTCCGCCGTGTCCACCTCGAACCCGCCTTCCTCGAGCATCGTCACCGCGATTTCGCGGTTGAGGGCGTTATCCTCGACGACCAGCAGCCGTTTTCCGGCGAAATCTGCCGTTTTCTCCGTCTGTTCCGCAGCCTCTTCCGGAAGAAACGGCTCAGCCAGTATGCGGCGCAGCTCGGACATGAACAGCGGCTTGGCGCAGAACGCAGTCACGCCTGCAGCCTTTGCCTCAACCTCGATATCCGCCCAGTCGTAGGCGGTCAGGATGATGATCGGGGTATTGCTGCCAATCAGCCTGCGAATGCGGCGCACGACCTCAAGGCCGTTCAGATCGGGTATCATCCAGTCGATGATAAAGACATCGAAGCCGTCGCCCTGCTCGATCGCATCCTGCGTACGGACAACAGCCTCATGTCCCGAGGTTGTCCAGTCCGACCGCATGCCGATCATGCGCAGCATTTTGCTGACGTTCCGACAGGTGTCGGTGTCGTCATCCGCCACGAGCGCGCGCAGACCCTCAAGCTGCGGGATACACTGCGGCGCGGCCTGCTCTCCGCTGATGGAAAAGCGCAGGGAAACCGTGAATTCCGAGCCCTTCCCCGGCTCGCTCTCGACCGAAATACTGCCGCCCATCATATCGACCAGATTTTTCGTAATCGCCATGCCAAGACCGGTTCCCTGAATTTTGCTCACGGTCGAGGTCTCCTCGCGCGCAAACTGCTCGAAGATATGCTCCTGAAACGCCGAGCTCATGCCGATGCCGGTATCACGGATATGGAATTCATAGTCCGCACTGCCATGCGGCGCGGTCTGCTTCTGAACGATGCGCAGGGTGATCATGCCGCCTACCGGGGTGAACTTAATGGCATTGGACAGGATGTTGAGCATGATCTGATTGAGGCGCATAGGGTCGGCAACCACATTCTCGTCCTCCACATCGACCATGTCGATGAAAAGCGAGATGCGCTTGGCTGTGATGCTCGGCTGGATGATATCGCGCAGGTCGTGCACAAGCTCGGGCAGCTGCACCGGGCGCAGCTCGAGCGAGACCTTGCCGCTCTCGATGCGGCTCATATCGAGCACATCGTTAATAAGCGAGAGCAGATGCTGGCTCGCCGTTGCGGTCTTTTTCAGGTAGTCGAGCACCTGCTCGCGGTTGTCGATATGGGTGGCCGCAAGCGAGGTGAAGCCGATGATCGCGTTCATCGGCGTGCGGATGTCGTGCGACATATTGAACAGAAATTCGCGCTTGGCGCGGTTTGCCGCCGTTTCCTGACGGATAGCGCGTTCAAGCTCGGCGTTTTTTTGCTCAAGCGAGGTCTGATATTCCTTTTCGAGCGTTTTCTGCTGCTGGAGGAAGCTCTTTTCCGTGCCTCGGTGCACAAACAGAAGCAGCGTCAGAACGATCGCACAGGCGAGGAACGACACAGCCAAATTGACCGGCGTGTTCGTGTAGAGCAGTCTGCCCGGGACATATATATAGTAGTAGAAGTTGCGCCCGTGGCTGTACATGCCGTAGTATCGGGTCAGTCCCCTGCGTCCGGCATAGACTAGCCGGTCGGCATGGCCGCTCGAGCGGATGCGGCGGAGCAGCTCATTTTCCGTGGTATCCGTACCGATGAGGGACAGATCGTCCGACGCGGTTACGCGGTTGCCGTCCGACAGGAGCACGGTTCCCGTGGTCTCGGCGTCGTAGCCGTCGAGCAGATTCTGCACGGAGAGCACGGATTTCTTTGCGAACGCCGCCCCGGTGTGCCGCCAGCCAAGCACCGCGCCGCGGTCGTCCGAACAGCTGCGCACGGCAACGTCTGCAAACGAGCCGTCGGTCAGCTGCACGCGCCGAACATAGGTGCTCTGCGGATGACCGATCACAGCGAGCACGCGCTCGGCTTCCAAATCGGTTTGCAGGCGGGTATAGCCGATGCCGTCCGTGCTGTACTCGCAGACCAGCCTGCCGTTCGCATCCAGCACCGAAATGCCGGTCAGCCCCAGCCGCTCCGCATACTGCCGCAGCTCGTCCTCGCCGCAGTCAAGCGTCACGCCCTCCAGCTCCTGAACGGCGGTCGTTCCGCGCACGAGCGCCTTGGCTACGGCGGTCTCGTTATACTGCACATAGGAGGAGGACTGCTCCTTTACAAAGTCGATCAGTTCGGTCATGCGCTGCTCGCAGTCCCGCATATCCGCGTGCCGGGACAGCAGGAATACCGCGCTGAGGAACAAAAGCCCCGCTGCGAAGCACAGGCACCAGAACGTCCTTCGTAAGACAATGCGTCGGGAATTATTGTTCAAGCTGCTCCACCTCCAGACTGTGCGCGGGGACCTCGAGATATTTTCCGACCAGCTGTTCCATGCTGCCGTCCTCGCGCATCTGCGCGACAACCTCGGTCAGCTGCGCCGCAAGACCGCGTGTGTCGTGCCTGGAAAATGCCACGCCGATGCCGGTCGTCAGCAGCGGTTCATCCAGAATGCGGAAGTTCGCGCCGTAGTCCTTCATATACTGCCGGATAGCCTCCTCGTGTCCTGCTACTGCGTCCACATAGCCGCAGTCCAGCATGGCATACTGCACCCCGCGGTCAGCGAGGCTGATGACATTTCGGAAGGCCGGGACGTTTTCGCCTCCGCTCAGAAAGATCGCCTCCGGCTTGCCGGTAGCCTGCACCGCGATGGTCTTTCCGGCAAGATCGCTCATTTGCTCGATGCCGCTCTGCGCGCCGACGGCAATGACCTGACGGCTCACCAGATACGGTCCCGCCCACTGATAATCGTTCTCGCGGCCGTCCATGGAAAAGCAGCCCCATATGCAGTCGATTTCTCCGTTATCGACCAGCTCGGTCTTTTGTTCCCAGTCGATCGTGGTGAATTCCGCGCGGTATCCCATGCGGCGGAATGCCTCCTCCGCAATATCCACGTCCAGACCGGTAATGTCGCCGTTATTATCCATATAAACATAAGGCGGATAGGTGTCGCTGCCGACGGTAATCGTCGGAAGTGTGCTGTCGGATGCCGCCTCCGAGGCGCAGCCGGACAGCAGACCCGCCGTCAGCATGGTCAAAAGCGCCAGAGCGCATTTTACCCGTTTGTGTCTGTTCATACCGATGATGGTGTCCTCTCTCTTGTTCGTTGTCTGTGCCGCAGGTCGGCACAATTTATTTTTTATTATAACATGCTGCCGCGCTCCTGCACAACAGAAATTTCCGCCGTTGGCGCTGACGGAAGTTTTCCTTTATTCTGCATCGCATTGGTAGTATAATATAATTGTGCAACCGGTCAAATTCCGGTAAACAAAGGGAGGGAGAGCGACCCGGCTGCGGTCGAACGACTATGAACCGACAGAAAATTCTGATTGTTGATGACTCAGAGCTCAACCGAGAAATGCTCAAGGCGATTCTCGGTGAGGAATATGACTACGCAGAGGCAGAGGACGGCGCGCAGGCCCTCCTCATGATCCAGCAGGATATGCACATCGACCTGCTGCTGCTGGATATCAATATGCCGAAAATTGACGGCTTCGGCGTGCTCGAGCGCATGAATCAGTTCCGCTGGATTGAGGAGCTGCCAGTCATCATGATCTCCGCCGCCGAGGACCGTGCGGTTATCGAACGCTGTTACAGTCTTGGCATTACCGACTATATCCGCCGTCCGTTCGACTCCTTCATTGTGCAGCGCCGCGTCAAAAACACGCTCACGCTCTACGCCAACCAGAAGCGGCTGATGGACATGGTCTCCGACCAAATCTATCGGAACGAGAAGAACAGCCATGTCATGATCGGCATCCTCAGTCATATTGTCGAGTTCCGCAACAGTGAGAGCGCACAGCATGTGCTTCAGGTGCAGACCGTGACCGAAATGCTGCTGCGCAAGCTGGCCGAAAAGACCGATGTATACGGTCTGACCGAGGAAAAGATCCGCCTCATCACCACCGCGTCCGCCCTGCACGACATCGGCAAGATCAGCATCCCCGAGAGCATTCTGAACAAGGTGGGCGCACTGACGCCCGAGGAATTCAACATCATCCGCACCCATCCCGCCGTCGGCGCATCCATGCTCGAGGGACTGACGCAATACCGCGATGAGCCGCTGGTCAAGGTCGCTATCGAGATCTGCCGCTGGCACCACGAGCGCTGGGACGGCGGCGGCTATCCGGATGGTCTGCTCGGTGAACAGATCCCGATCTCGGCGCAGGTGGTCGCACTGGCGGACGTATTTGACGCGCTGACCAGTGACCGCTGCTACAAAAAGGCGTACAGCCACGACACCGCCATCACCATGATCCTCAACGGAGAGTGCGGCGCGTTCAACCCGATGCTGCTCGACTGCCTTCAGGAGATCAGTATGCGCCTCCGAAGCGCACTGCCGACGCTCGCCGCCGATCAGGTGCTCCACCGCGACGCAAAGCGCCTGTCTGCCGAGCTGCTGCAAAAGAGCAATGTACCGCTCAGCGACCGCGCCCAGCGCGAGCTGGATTATGTCAAGGAAAAGCTGGATTTCTTTGTCTCCTGCTGCGGCGATGTGCAGTTTGAGTATGACGTTCCCGCCGATATCGTCATAATAGCCGACCAAAGCCGTCCGCGGCAGCAGCAGCGCACGATACTGAACGTGCATGAACCGGACAGTCTCCGACTGCTGCGGCCGGCCGATATTGCGCGGCTAAGAGCCGCCCTCAAAGCCACAACACCCGAGAACAATGAGCTTTCGCTCAGCCTGCTCCTGCCGGTCGGGCACGAGCAGCACTGGCACAACATCCGGATGCGTACGCTCTGGTCGCCGTTCTCCCCCGGTCACTATGTCGGCGTGGTCGGCTGTCTGACCGATACGCAAAAGGTACAGGGCAGCTGTGCGCCCTTCCGCTGCACAGGCAAAAGCGTAACGGACGAGCCGTCGATCACCGACGATATCCAGCGTCTGAGCACGGTCTTTGATGTCGTCCGTCTGGTTGACCCGACGAAATACGCCGTGCTCGATCTCGATGCGGACGGCATTCTGCACCGCACAGGCGAGCGCTGCGCCGCGTTCTGGGATAACGATGCGGGCTGCGCCAACTGCATCTCCGCACGGGCGTTTGCTGAGCATACTACGCTCAACAAGCTCGAATTTACACGAAATGAGATGTATTTCGTCATCGCCAAGTATATTACGATCAACGGCACGCCCTGCGTGCTCGAGCTGGTCTCGCGGCTCAACGAGGGCCGCTGGATTGACGCAAACGGCTCGCGTTTTCTGCTTGACCGCACGCGCGGCGAGGATATGCAGCTGTTCCTCGACCCGCTGACCAACGTCTATTCGCGCCGTTATTTTGAAACCTACCGCACCCACCTTGAGGGCATGGAGGGCGTGGCGCTGATCGACGTAAACAACTTCAAGCTCATCAACGATCGCTGCGGCCACGCCGCAGGCGATGCGGCGCTGCGCGACATTGCAAACGCGGTGCGCTCCTGCATTCGCAAGACCGATATTCTGATCCGCTACGGCGGCGACGAGTTCCTGCTGCTGTTTCCGCGCATGACCGAGGAGGCTTTCCTCGACAAGAAAAAGCAGATTCAGCAGGCCGTGCGCGGCATCCGCATGTCGGAGTTTGCGGATGTTCAGCTTTCGGTCAGCATCGGCGGCATCTGCGACGTGCATCCGATCACAGAGGCTATCCGCAAGGCGGATTATCTGATGTATCTGGACAAGGCAGAGCAGAAGTCCTGAAAAGCGAAATCCCCTGCCGGGGAGACAGAAAATCTGTCCCCGGCAGGGGATTTTTTGCGTTCTTTCCAAGCGGCAGCCGCGGCAGCGCGACGGAGTCTGCGCAAGGAGCCGCGTCTTTAATTTTGTGCTGCCTCCGCTTTCTCGACCGAAACGACCGTGCCGTTAAACGAATCGACCTCGGATACCGTGCCCGTATAAGTCACAGTGACCGAATCGCCCTCTGCGGCATCGTCCAGACCCTTCGGCGTATCGGAGGGATCGTAGGTAAATTCATAGGAGGCACCCTCGGCATCCGTTACAACGAACATGCCGTTCTTCTTCTCATCGAGCGAGCCGGTGAGCGTGTTTTCCTGCTGCTGTTCGCTGCTCGAGGACGAAGCCGCCGCAGACGATGCTGTACCGGTATCCGTATTTTCGGCGGGCTTGCTGCCGCAGGCCGAAAGCGATGCAGCCAGCAGAGCCGTGCATGCAAATACCATCAGTGTTTTTTTCATGTAAAAAGCCTTCTTTCTAAGAGAGCATATCTGCTCTCTTTCTCTCTATTAGACGAAGCACATCTAAAAAGGTTCCGTCTTCTGAAAAATTTTTTCACGGATTTTTTGGGGCGGTCCGCCGCACCCGGTCACATCTGTTCGACGGCTTCCTCGGTCAGCAGCCGCAGCAGGTCGCCCGGCGGCAGAGGACGGGAGAAATAATAGCCCTGAATCATGTCCACGTTCCAGCTCCGCAGCAGCTCCATCTCCTCCTGCGTCTCCACACCCTCCGCAATGATGCGGTAGCCGAGACGGCAGAAGGCGGATACGATGCTCTGGTAGAAGAGCGCGGCGTTTTTGTCCGTGCAAATGTGGAACAGCAGCGAACGGTCTAGCTTGATGACCGAGAACGGCAGCTGCATGACCGTATTCAGGTTGGCGTAGCCCGAGCCGAAATCATCCAGACACAGGCCGATGCCGGCCTCCTGAAAGCTCTCCGCCACCCGGGTCAGGCTCGCGGAATACTCGGTCGCAACCGTCTCGGTGATCTCAAACTGGAAGCAGGAATACGGCAGACCGTATTCGTCCAGAATGCGGATAAGGTGGCTTCCGCCATCGCTGTGAATGAGATCGAGCGGCGAAAGATTGATCTTGACGTTCGCAATGCTCGCGCGGAGCGCCGGGTTTTCGCGCAGAAAACGGCAGACGCGCCGCAGCTGAAGCTCGGTGATCTGGCTGATAAGGCGGTTCTTCTCCGCAAGGCGGATAAAAATATCCGGTGAAATCCAGCCGAGTGTGGGATGCCGCAGGCGGCTGAGCGCCTCAAGGGTGACAAAGCGCTGCTGATGCAGCGAATAGACCGGCTGATAATAGACCTCGAACAGATCCTCGTCGATCGCGCGGTGCAGGAACTGCTCGACCTGCTTGTTGTAGTAAAAGCTGTCCCTGTTCTTGCGGTCGTTCTGGATGACCTCAGTCCCGCCGCTGCGTGCTGCGAGAGATTCGAGATATTCCGCATAATCCAGCACAAGACCGCCCGTTCCCAGCTTTTCCGCGCCCACCACGCCGCACAGGATGACCGGCGAGGGGGCGGCCTGCGCGTCATCCGGCTGCGTGTGGAACAACTGCCGCAGACTCGTCAGGCAGGCTTCGTACTCGCGCAGCGAGAACGTCAGCAGCAGAAACCGCTTGCCTGTCACGCGGAACACGTTCCTGCCCGCGATCTCCTGCATGTGCTCTGCCGCGCGGCGCAGAAATTCGTCGCCGCTCTGTACGCCCGAGACTTTGTTCATGTGGTCAAGCTGGTAGGCGTAGACCGTTATGATGTGAAAAGCCTTGTGCGCGTCGGTCAGCTCGTTCATGCGGCGCAGCAGATACTGCTTGTCATTCAGTCCGGTCAGGCTGTCCATGCACGCGCAGGGATTGTTGATGGTCAGATACATTGCGAGAATGCTGAGCGAAAGGCCGAAGCCGGTCGTCAGCACCGCGGGATTGACGGCCTGCGCGGCGATGCCGAAGGCGGCGAGCAAAAAGACCGCAAGCAGCGCCGTCAGATTGCAGCGGCTGACCGCATCCCGGTGCACCGCGACAAAAATCGCTGCCGCCGCGATGTGCAGCAGGGCGCTGACATACAGCAGCAGATACCACGGACCGTGGCAGTAGCCGGTGCTGTCGAAATAGAACAGCTTTTCGGTGAAGGGGTTGGTCAGAATGATAAAGACCAGAGCGATAGTCGGAATGCCCATGCGTAGCACGGTTCCGGTGGAGATCACGCGGCTCGAGCACAGTGTACAGACATAGTACAGCAGCATGAGCGGCAGGAGCGCCTGAAACAGATAGAACACGGTGTTCGAGAGCATGCGGCCGACGCCAAAGCTGTACGGAGCGTACAGAATGAAGCATGTACTGACCAGCTCGGCGAGAACGTCCAGACTGACGACGGTCAGCAGGCGGCGGAACATGAGGCTGTTCCGGTCATCCATCTGCCGCTGATGAGAATACTGCCACAGAACAACCAGCAGCACCGCCATCCCGGCGATCAGATAATGTAGATTGGTTGTCATTCCGTGTCCCCTCCCAGTCTGGTTTCATTTCTCTTCAAATAGGCGTCCGCCTCCGCCTTCCATGCGCTGATACTGCGCGATTTTCCGTCCTCGTCGCACAGGCGGCTGAAGCCGTAGGTCATCGTGATGCGGGCGCGCGGCGCACAGGTGCGGTTGTACCGCGCGACGATCGCGCTGAACTGCCGGTGCAGCTGCCCCGAATTTGCTCTTGGCTCGGGGCGGATAAGGGCGAACTCGTTTCCGCCGGTGCGGAAGCACGATACGCTTTCGCCTCCGTCCTCGCACGCACGGCAAAAGTCTGCAACGCACCGCGCGGCGGCGATGACCGCCTCATCTCCTGCCTGAAGGCCGAAGCGGTCATTGCGCTCGTTCAGGCCCTCCAGCCGGATATAGGTCAGCACCGCGTCGCGGCATCCGACCTCGCCGGTGCGGATGCGCTCCATGTATTCCTCGAATGCACGGCGATTCGGCAGACCGGTCATACGGTCCTCGCGCTGCATCAGATGGCTGATACGGTGCTCCATGTGAAAGCGCATATCCTCGGTCGCCTGTCCGAGCAGCTCACGGAAGAGCAGGATGATGAACAGCAGCACGCCAAACTGGAATATCGCATCGTACCAGTAGATGTGCAGCAGGCCGTACAGGACGAGCGCGGCCACGCCGAACACGCCCAGTGCGGCAAACGCCGCAATATGCAGCCGAAGCTGCTGCGAGGGCTGCTCGCGGTACGACCGGAGCAGCACGGTCAGCATCGCTGCAACGCCTGCCGCTAGAATCAGGTGCGTCAGCGGCAGCATATCAATAAACCGGATGCCGAAAAGCCGGTACGCCGCGCCCTGTGCGAGCGCGTTGGCGCAGAACAGCGCAATGCATATATCGGGAACAAGCTGCTGTCTGCCGCTTACCGTGTTGCGGACAAAATGCACCATTGGGATAGACATCAGCATAAAGGCGTAAAAGGAAACGACGCTTCCGGCGGCAGTGTCCCGTCCATAAATCTGATACAGAGCGGAATCGGTCAGGCACCACAGGCTGCACAGCAGCAGAAAGACCGCCACATCGAGGAAGCGGCGCTCGTGAATGCCGCGGCTGCTCATGTAGCAGAAGATCAGCAGCGCCAGCACGGCGAGGATGACCATGGCGAGCATCATGACCAGGGAAAACAGTGAGGTCTGGATATGGTGGCCGGTGATGCTCCGCACCGAGCCGAGCAGAGGCGCGTCAAACCTGCCGGTCCGGTCGGAAAGCTGCGTAAAGGTCAGGCTGAGTGTCTGTCCGCCGATGTTGTCCGGAAGTTCCGCATCCGCCCACAGGCGGCCCTTCATCTGCGTGTTTTTCGGAAAGGCGTTGTCCTCGTAGCGATAGAGCAGCGTTTCACCCGCACGAATTTCGATGCCGTATTCCACACCGCGCGCGGACAGCAGCTTTCCGGCATCGCGGGCGGTCAGCGTGTCGTTATACAGGGTAAGCGTCTGTTCCGGCGCGGCCGGAAGCGTGACCGGGAGCGCAACCTCGCGCCGCACGCCGTCCGTCAGCTGATACCAGCCGGTATCGAGTGTGGAAAGCTCCCTGTCCGGCTCGTGCTGATGCAGTCCGGCAATGAGGAACGCCAGCATTGCCACGGTCAGCAGCAGGGCGGCTGTCTCTGCGGCGCACCGCAGGGTTTTGTGTTTCATGACTGTTCCTCCGTCCGGTCGTCTTCGTGATGATGCTGCTTTTCCGCGTACATGCGGCTGTCCGCCGTGATGCGCACCTGCGAAGCGTCGCCGTCCTCCGGATAGCAGGCGCAGCCGCAGCTGACGCCGACAGAAAGCAGTTTTCCTTCGATAACGATGGGCGCAGAGAGCATAGTCTGAATGCGCTCGGCCATGCGGCTGCGCTGCTCCTCGTCCATATCGGCGCTGACGATAAGCGCGAACTCATCGCCGCCGATGCGGAAGGCATAGTCCCGGCTGCGGATGCAGCGCAGCAGCCGCGCGCTGATCTCCTTGAGCAGCCGGTCTCCCATGGCGTGACCGTAGGTGTCGTTTATCGGCTTAAAGCGGTCGAGATCGAGGTAATACAGCACAAACGGCAGCTTTTTCGCCTCACAGATGTTCAGGACCCGGCTGAAATAGCGCTCGTTGAACAGGCCGGTCAGACTGTCCGTGTTTGCCATGTTTTCCAGCTCGACCTTCTGCCCGATATCCTGCACAACCTGCATGATCACGGAGACCGTGCCGTCCGCGTGCCACTCGACCGGGAGGACGGTCATCACCATATAGGCGTTCTCCGTCCGGCTGCAATACTCGATTTTGAGATTGTCATCCGGTTTGCGGAGCACGCTGCGCAGATAGTCCGGCGTAAGCAGCCGCGAGAGCTTGGCGTTTTCCGTATCGGTCAGCGCGGCATAGCGTTTAGAGATAATTTCGACCATTTCCAAATACTGCCCGGAGGTCGGATAGAGCGGCTGATCGAACCGCAGCTCATGATAGCGGTAGCGTCCGGTATCCAGATTGACGACCGCATAGCGATCGACGATGCGACTCATACTTTGCAGGAAACGGTCGCTCTTCATCTTTTCGCGCTCGAGGTTCAGCCGCTCCATTTCCTCGTTCTTAAGGCGCAGCCGGCTCTCCATGCCCAGCGCCAGCACCACGATGATGACAGCGAAAAAACTGAGTGCGCCGAGCAGGATGAGCGAGGAATTCTGCACGTCATACAGCGCGCCGTCCACCTCTTCCGCCTGGATGATGCCGACGAGCGACCAGTCCGAAAACGCGGTCGGAATCGCAACCAGATAGTTTCTCGCCCCATCGCAGGTGAACTGCACGCTTCCGCTCTTGCCAAGCTGAATGCAGTCCCCGATATCGTCCATGCTGCCATATTTCCAGTCAACATGGTCGGACAGGTCGTACAGGTTGGTCATTCCCTCGCACAGCTCGGTCTGCGGCTCAAGCTCCAGCACGATATCGCCGTTCGAGCGCACCACATAGCAGTCGCTCTGTCCGCCGTACATACTGCCGTCAACCAGATCATCGACCACGTCCGTGTCATAGCTGACCGCGATACCGGTGTAGGTCACGCCGTCCAGCGTCAGACTGCGGCTCAACGGCATCGCAAACGCGATCTTCGGCACGCCGTAGGTTGCCGTATAGGTGGAGACGATTGGCTCGCCCTTGCTGTACATCTCCTGAAAAACGCCGTTGATGCTGTCGGCGCTGCCCTTTCGCCCATCTACCGTTAGATACTGCGTGCACTCGTTGAACAGATAGAAGTCGCTGTAATGCCACAACAGCTTGTTGCTCTGCGCATCCGACCAAATGCTGTCAATATCCGCATCCTCCTGCGCATTCTTCATCAGGCTATCCCACTGGCTCAGCACGACCCAGTTTCGCTGCACGAACAGCGTGAAGGTCTTGGAGATTTGCGCATAGCTTTCGAGCAGATGATTCGAGCTTTCCTGATAGATCTGCATTCCGATGTAGTTGCTGTAAACGCCAATGCCTGCCGCGAACACTATGGCGAGAAGTGCGGTCAGCAGAGCAATGCTTAATCGCTTTTTCATGTTCTGCCCCTCCTTCGGTAAAATTTATTCATTCCATTTCCTATACCACAATTATACTATTTCCCGACCCAAAAAGGAAGCGAAGATTGCGGTGCAGCGGCATTTATTTCCCTGTTTTATCCTTTACCGCGCTGCAGCCTCTGCATGTCCAAAAAACCCGGAGTACCGTCAGCCGTTTTCGGCCGGTACTCCGGGTTTTGTATATCCGCATGGCGCGGTCAGTGCATAATGCCCCGCAGGGCGTCGATCAGCTCCTCGATCACGATCGGCTTGGACAAAAAGCCGTTCATGCCGCAGTCAAACGCCCGCTTTCGCTCCTCCTCAAACACGTTAGCCGTCATGGCAACGATCGGGACGGCGGCGCGCGCCGGGTCCTTCAGCGCACGGATGCGCCGAGTGGCGGTGCAGCCGTCCATAACCGGCATCTGCACATCCATCAGCACCAGATCATAGCGGCCCGGGTCCGCGGTGCGGACCTTTTCCACCGCGACCGCGCCGTTCTCAGCGGTATCGACCAGAAAACCGTACTCATGCAGGATTGTCATCGCAATCTCACAGTTCAGTTCGTTATCCTCAACCAACAGGATATGCCGTCCGCGGAAGTCGGCGTTTTTCCCGGGCAGGATGTCCTGCTCCTCCACCGTCTGCATGTGCCCGATGGCTGTCAGCAAGGTGTCGCGCAGGTCGGACAGGAACATCGGCTTGGAGCAGAAGGCCGTCACGCCTGCCGCCTTTGCCTCCGCTTCGATATCCGACCAGTCGTAGGCGGTCAGGATGATGATGGGGGTGTCATCATTCAGGCTGCGGATCTGGCGCGTGACCTCGATGCCGTTCATGTCCGGCAGTCGCCAGTCGATGATATAGGCGCGGCAGGGGTCGCCCAACTCGATGGACTGCCGCGCACGCAGCACGGCCTCCCGGCCGGAGAGCGTCCACTCCGCACGCATTCCCACACGGGTCAGCAGCTTTGCCACGCTGTCGCAGGTGTTGAAATCGTCGTCCACCACCAGCGCCTTGAGGCCGGCAAGCTCCGCAATCTTTTCCTCGCGGCGGCTACCGGTCTGCACGCGCAGCGGCAGGCAGATGATAAACTCGGTGCCTCGGTTCTTCTCGGTCTGCACCTTGATCGTGCCGCCCATCATCTCGACGATATTCCGGGTGATGGCCATGCCAAGGCCGGTTCCCTGTATCCGGCTGACCGTGGAGGTACGCTCGCGTTCAAACGGCTCGAAAATCTTCTGCGCGAACTCCGGACTCATGCCGATGCCGTTGTCGCGGACGCGGAACTCGTACTGCGCACAGTCGCGCACGGTTCCGGCAAGCTGCCGGATACGCACGGAAACCGTGCCGCCCGCCGGCGTGAACTTGATGGCGTTGGACAGCAGGTTGAGCAGAATCTGTCCCAGACGTGTCCGGTCACAGTAAACGTCCTCGTCGGCAACGTCAAGCGCATCCATATAAAGCTCGAGCTGCTTGGCGTATATCTGTCCGCTGACGATGGTCTTGATATCGTGCAGCATCTCGGCGAGGTTGACCTCGGTTTCCTCCAGATGAAGCTTGCCGCTCTCGATGCGGCTCATGTCCAGAATATCGTTGATGAGCGCGAGCAGGTGGCGGCTCGAGGAGAGGGTTTTGGTCAGATAGTCCTTCACCCGTTCCTGATTGTCGATATTGCTGACCGCAAGGGTGGTAAAGCCGATGATCGCATTCATCGGTGTGCGGATATCGTGCGACATATTGGACAGGAAGGTGCTCTTGGCGCGGCTGGCGGCTTCGGCGGCCGCAACCGCCTCGGAAAGCGCCTGATTGATCTTCCGATCAGCCGTGCGGTCGGACATCACGAGGATGTACTTGGTCCGGCCTGCGACCTCGCTGCCCATGGCGACGATGTGGAACCAGCGGCGCTCACCGGTCTGCTGATGGGCATAATCGGCATCCCATTCGCTCTGCTCGCCGCACTGAATCCCCGCGAGGAAGTTCTTATCGTGGTCGGGAGAGTCCTTCGGGTGCAGCGCCCGCAGTGCACGGATGTCCTGCTGCACCTGCTTGAGCGGCACGCCCAGCAGCCGCTCGATGTTCGGGCTGACATAGTCCGTGCGGGAGGTTTCGGCATCCAGCATGAAGAAAACGTCGTCCACGTTGCGTGAGAGCCGGGTGAACAGCTCATCCTTGTACAGGATCTCAGTATCTCTCCGACGCAGCGCATCGCGGCTTCTGTGCACGATGAGCGCGATGAGCAGCACCATAAGCAGGCACGCAATAGCGGTCACGATCTCGACCGTCCGGTGCCACAGCGTATCCATGCTGGCGTTAACAACGCTGACCGGGACAAGGCTGAGCATGATCCAGTCCTGGATGCCTGTGTTCTCGTAGACCAGATAGTACCGGGTTCCATGCAGCGTCAGCATCTTGCTTCCGTCCCTGCCCTGCGCGAAATCGTCACTCAGCGCGTCGAACGCTTTATCGGACAGATTGGAGCTGCTGCGCAGCTCCGCGAGAAAATTATAGACCGATTCCTCGCTGCCGTTCTCACCGTCAGCCTCGCTGTCGAGCACAACGCGCCCGTCCGGGTAGACAACATAGTTGTGGCTCGTGCCCTCGAAGGCGGAGTTGTCGATCGCGCTCAGCACCGTATCATTATAGTAGGCGATGGCGATCGCATCATAGGCGAAGCCGCGGTAGGTGCCGCTCATCTCTGGGCAGGCAAACACGAGCATCTGCGGCTTGCCGGGCAGCGCCGTATTCACAACGACGTCATCTCCGGCAAAAATCAGCGCGTCCAGATCGGTCTGCGAGCCAAGGCTGCTCTTTTCGCCGTCCTGCGTCATGCAGCTGCCGTCCGAGGCGAGGAAGTAGAGGACGGCGCAGCCGGTCTCCTTCTGCATCTCGTTCAGACTGGAACGGATCTGTTCTTCGCTCGAGGCGTTTTTCAGAAAATCGTTCCACAGATGCAGAATCATCTGGTTTCGGCTGACCAGATGGTTCAGCATATTGTCGGATTTACGCAGGATCTCCGACAGATGCGAGGTACTCTCCCGATAGACCGTCTGCGACATAAACAAGAAATACCGATAGCAGATGCCGCCGAGCAGCACCGCCAGAGCCAACAGTGCGGCGGCAGGGCGGCGCCATTTTTTCAGGAAGCGGTATTTTATTTTGCTTCCGCGTGTTTTATCTGCCATTTCCGTTTACCTCAATGTAATATAGTTTTCCGGCTCCGCCAGTACGGCGTTCCCTCCGGAAACATACGCGCTCCAGGTGTCCCGAACGCTCGTGTCACCGCCCTCGAAGGCGCGGCTCTCGTCCGCAAGCAGCGGCGCCATGCCGCCCGCCGTCGCCAGACAGGTTACGGTTACGGTCTCGTCCTCGCGGAGCGGTTTGCCGTCCCGCGTGATCCCGGTCAGCGTAAAGCCGCCGTTTTCCTCCTTGACCTCGATGGCGATGCCGCTGACCACCGGCAGAGAGCCGCGGTTGAACGGCGTAAAGCCGCCCTCGCAGCCCTCGACAAAGGCGCGGACGGTCTCGGTCAGCTCCGCACCGTTCATCGTGCGCTGATACGCGCGCAGATCGTTCGGCATGATCATAGAGGCAGCCATATTCTCGGTGTAGTCTGCCGCCAGCACGCTGCCGGTAAAGCTGTTCGCCGCAGCAATGAGCACATCGGTGTCATACACGCCGCGCAGCGTGTTCGCCATTACGGAGAAGGAGGCATTGCCGCTGTCCGCATGGAAAACGTTTGAATAGCCCTTGTCCAAGGTCAGCACAGCCGTATCCGCGGCAGGCTCATCCGCAAGCAGCTGCGCGTTGAACGCCTGATACGCCTGCTCTGCCGTATATTCTCCTGCGATCATGCGCGAGACCACATCCTTGGAGACCGAGAAGAAATCGTTGGAGGCGATGCGGATGTACATATGGTTCTGCTCGACCACCGGGCGCACGTCCTCAAGATAATCAGTCAGACGGAGGCTGACGTTCTGGCTGTAGCTCAGAATGTCCTGTCCGTCATAGACGATGCGGTTCTGTGCTTCCTCGGAGAGCATGACACGGAGCACCTGCATCGCCTTGTCGCGGCGGTTGCTGTCCTGCTCGAGATTGCGGCTCAGCGCAACCTGAAAATACGGGGTGGTCATCAGCCACTGCTGCCCGTCCTGCCCAAAGAACGGCAGGAAGGTCGTATCAATGCCCTCATCCTGCAGGATTTTAACATTAGCAGAGCTGCCGAAGAACATGGCAAGCTCGCCGCTGCGCATCCGGTCCATGATGTCATCGTAGGTCAGCGTCAGGTCAGCGGCGTTCAGGCCGGTGTCGCGGATGAACTGCTCGAGGTTCTTGAATGCGGTCGGCCAAACGGTGTCATCCAGACCGACTTTCTCGGTGCTGGCCGGGTCGCTGTAGGCGGTGCGCCATTTGCGGCCTTCCGCCGAGGAAAGCTCGGAGACAGAAAGTCCCTGAAGCGTTTCCATGCAGGTGTAATCGAAGAAATAGTCCGCATCAAAGCCGCGGATGCCGTGCTTTGCAAACGCCTGACAGGCGGAAACAAAGCTGTCGTAATCGGTGGGCAGCGGAATGCCGTATTTCTCGAACAGACTGCGGTTGACCACAAAGCCGTGCGCGTCCGCGCAGACCGGCAGCCAGTTTACGCTGCCGTCCTCGTTTTTGAAGCTGTTGAGGTAGGTGTTGTAGACCGCGCCCGCCTCGTTGGTCGTGGCGAGGTTCATCAGACTGTCCTTCAGCGGCGCGGCGTCATGCAGCGAGAAGCGGCAGCAGGTAATGATGTCCGGCAGGCCGCCGTTCTCGTTCAGAAATTTGTAAAAATCCAGATCGTTGTTGCCGACAATGAACTCAATATTCACATCCGGCAGCTGCGACTGGATATAGGGGGCATATTTTTCGTACAGCGTGGTGTTCCACAGATAGACCTGAATGGTTTCCGCGTCCTCCTGCGCTTCGCTCTTTTGTGTGCCGCAGCCGGTCAGCAGACATGCCGCTGTTACCAGTACCGCGAGCAGGAAGGACAGACCCCGCTTCCGCTTTTTTGTTTTCATCAACCAATTCTCCTTACCCGTGACAGCCGCCTCTCCCCGACAGACTGCCCTTCTTTTTCCTCATTTCTCGCCGCAAAACGGCATTATATAAGAATAGCATAGCACTTCGCGGACGGTATTTCAAGGAATTTCGCCTTTTCCCCTGCCAAAACAGGCAAAAACACAGACTATATGCCGTATCCGGAGCGCTTTTGCGGCGAATATTCCTGTAAAACAAGTTGAAATGGGATACTGGCGTGAAACACTGTGCGGCTGCAAGGCTGCGAAAAGAACACACCGCCGCGCCTCCGATGAGCAAAAAAGACCCGCCGATTTCTCGACGGGTCGATTGCCCAAATTCAATCTGTACATTTCCAAGGCTTCCTTTTCTGCAAGCCTGTGGTAATTTGGTGTAAGCTATCTGCAGAATCTCGCGTATACACGGTTATTCTGCCTTGTGCGCCCGCAATCAGTCCAGCGGCTTCATCGTCGGGAAATTATGACCTGAACGGACAAAGGTCTGCAAGCCCCTGTTGACCCTCTGCGGTCGCTCAACAGCGGTTAAATCGACCCCGATTAAAAGTCTGCGATTCCTTGTTGTTTACAATCCACTTGCTGGCACACGCTTTGGCATACGCGACATACACAGCGAAGTACCGCCTGCACTCACGCTTTGTTCGCATCTGTCTTCCTTTTACTCGTTCATTATACCACTTTTTCGGCGCTCTGCTACTTGAAATTTCAACTGTACCCATTCGCTCAAAATTCAAAAATCGCTTCCCGAACGCCTCAGCCTGCTTTTCCCAAAATCGCTGATTACTTATAATTCTTATATTCGACCCATTTCCGAACAATTCCCCCTAAAATAGAGCAAACACTCAAACTGACAAGCAGCAGATTTGCAAGTTCCCCAAAAGCCAGAAAAGCGGCTGCAACAAACAGGTTCATTACAAGAACTACTCCTGTTTTTGGTATCTTTGCCACAGTATACATATACGGAATCCAGTCCATAATAAAACCGCTAACACACCGAAACAAAGGATATGTCTCTATTTTTGGTAAAACCATAGATGTAGGTTAATCATGTTTTTTTAATCAGCATTTTGATACTCACTGTCTTCCCCAAATAGCTACCGAATTTGACCTCACGATCAATTCTTCGACAGGTAGACCAATCGGGCAAATGTTATGGCAAGCTAATGATTTCCCGCATCCCTCAAAATAATTTTCCTTATATTGAGTTGAAACATCGTTTCGATGGCTTATTTCCTGTTCTTCATTCAGAATCCGAAAAGCGTTGACCGCTGCAACCGCTCCAGCAAAAGTACCCTTTGAAGAAAAGTTTGGACAAACCTCAAGGCAGCACCCGCACATCAGGCAGCGAGCCGACTGATACCTCGGTTCGTGTGTAAATTCAATCATATAGGCTTCGCTTTCCAACCAAAGGTTTAGTTTCTTCAAGTTCTCAAACAGGAATGACCGGTCAACAATCAGATCCCTGACAAGAGGAAACTTACTGAGTGGTTCCAGCGTAACGGTACTGCTCTTTAGCATATTCAGAAATGTAGAGCAGGCCAGCCGGGGAAGTCCGTTGATCAGCATGGCACACGCTCCGCATTTACGTACCATACAACTGCATTCCCATCCAATAGGAGCAGCCGTATTCCCACATGCATCTGTCAGTGGGCTACGACTATTCAATTCGTTTAAGACAGCGGCAATAGAACTATTTTCACTTCCGCCAAACTCAAATTCCTGCCAATAGCTGTCTGATTTCTGATTCTCTTGTCGCCGAATCCGTACTTTATATACCAAGTTAATCACCGCCTCTCTGGAACAGACATAAAGGAAATTTGTATCTGCTTTCCGTCAAATCGTGCCACCGTCGTTTTGAGAAAATCCCTGTTGTTGCATTCAGGATAATCCTCCCGCCAGTGCGCTCCCCGGCTTTCTTTTCGGGCAAAGGCGCTTTGGAGAACTGCAAGACCAAGCAACGGCAGAGTTCCTTTTAGTTCCTGCACTTTCCGAATCCCTTTTAACAGGGAATTTCCATTTCTAACAACCCCAAGAGAATCCTGCATAGCCTGATTTAATTGTTTTGTTCCCACAATTTCCTGTACTGGTGGAATATCTATCTGCGCCGCACAAGATAAAACTACGCCGTCAGCTTGTTCGCAGGCTGACTTTGCCGCAACACGTCCTCCGTACAATGCGCCCAACAGGGAATTACCACCCAGACGGTTTGCACCATGATATTGGGCACAGCATTCTCCGGCAGCGTAAAGATTCTGAATCGGCGTTCTGTGCTGCTCATCCACAAGAATACCACCCATGAAGTAGTGGATTCCTGGCAAAACAGGCACAGGTTCCTTCCGAATATCCTTATGCAGATATGTCATGCAGTCATCTGCTAAGCCAGACAGCTTATTTGAAATGACCTCCTTCGATATTTCCGTCATATCAAGAAATACCTCGGATTCATGGCTGACCTTCCATATTTCTCTGGCGGTAATATCACGGGGCATCAGATTTCCAAGCTCCGGGTATTTTTCCTCCATGAAATACCACGGCTGATTGTTTCTGAGAGCAAACAGCCTGCCGCCTTCCCCTCTGGCTGCCTCGCTGATAAGCATACGTTTCCCGCCGCATTCCACAGTAGTCGGATGATACTGGATCATTTCACCATTTGCCAGAGGAACACCAAGCCGGAACAATTCTGCGGTTACTTCTCCCGTATTGGACAGCGAACCTGTTGTATTCCCAAACAATCCGTGCATACCACCGGAGGCAACAATGACCGCATTCCCCGGTAATTCCATAATTTCCTGACTGTATTCATCCCTAATTACACAACCACAGCAAACACTGCCGCACAGTCGAAGCGTCAGGAAAGAATGGTGGCTAAACCGTTCTACCATACCAGCCCCTTCTTTTTGACGAACAGCGTCAATCATAGCGGTCATAATCTGCTTCCCGGTGTCACTCTGTGCAAAGGCAGTCCGTTTCTTTTTCTGCCCGCCAAAATTCCGCAAATCCACATCATCATATCCGCTCATATTAAATTGAACACCAAGTTTTAACAACCAATGCACCAGCTCCGGCGCAGCCTGTGTCATTCCCCAAACCGCATTCGGGTCCGCCAGACCGCAGGCAGCTTTTATCGTATCTGTAAAATGCTCTTTCGGACTGTCGTTTTCATCTTTCGTATTCAGGGCTGCGTTCATACCGCCCTCCGCCATAACAGACTGCGCCCGCTCTGATGGAAATGGAGAAACCAGTTTTACATTGCAGCCATTTTCCGCCGCTTGCAAAGCCGCTGAAAGCCCCGCCAATCCCGCACCGATAATAATAATTGTCTTACTCATAGATACTGCCATCCAATATAGTATAAAATGACTGCTCCAGCAATAAATAGGAGGAGCACCGAAAGGATCAGGTAAATATCGTTCCGGCGTTCTTTATAACTGATGATTCCCAGTGATACGAGCAATGGGCGGATATTGATAAAAATATGAACAAAGATTGCCGCTACGAACAAAAGCTGAGTTACCATCTTTACAGTTGTAAAAGGGAACAGAATATATGTTCCGTTCTGCACTTTTCCAAACAAGCCGATGTGGAAGAACAGCAGAATTAGTATCGCCAGCCCGCTGGCACGTCTCGCCCAAAAGATATTGTTCTGCTTCAGATATTTTTGACCTGCTTGTTTAGCAGTTCGCAGGCTCCGAACCGTCAACAAAATGCCAATGGCGGTATGGACAACAAGAATCGCGACTCCAATCCAAGCAAGAACTTTCCCGGCGCTACTTCCTACCCCAACCAGCATAAAGCTGCCCATGATCCCATGAATCATAAAAATGAGAAGCATCAAAACAGACAAAAATGTATTCCATTTTCTCAAAAGACCCACTCACCTCATTTCTTCGCTGTCCATAATTATGTAGTCCATCTGCTCAAGCGTCGTAATATCCATGAAATTATCCGATGCCAAGAACACGTCATACTTTCCGCTTATCACTCTGGACAGCAGCATGTTGTTACTGTACTCCGTCAAATCCACGGAAAAACCGGCCTGTTCCAACCTGTCGCAGAGTTTCTTAGCATAACTGACAAGCGGATAATCCGTCTCAGATACATATAACCGAAAACTAATGTCCGTTTTCATGAGATCTGTTTCATTTGTTTCCGAATCGTCCAGTGCCAATTCTTTTAATT